>NZ_JBEPFC010000103.1:0-26320 GCF_040301705.1 Streptomyces sp. NPDC000151
CCGCAGCGCGCAGCCCCCGGACGATCCCGATGCCGTGGTCACCGTCGCCCGCGACCGCGTCCAGCCGCCCCAGCTCGTCCTCGTTCGCCGCGACCAGGTCCAGCGCGGCCTGCAGCGCCGCGGTGGCGGGCAGGTCGGCGGCGGACGGCCCGGCCTGCGGCCGCTCCTCGGGCGCGGCCGGGCTCTCCCGTACGTCGTCGGTCTCCCCACGGGGCCCCGGCAGGCTGCGGAAGGCCGGGGTGTCGCAGGGCGCGTCGTACAGCGTCGCCAGCTCCTCGTCGAGGACCATCACCGACAGCGAGACGCCCGCCATGTCGAAGGAGGTGACGAACTCGCCGACCTCCGGGCGGAAGGGCGTCAGCCCCGCCTCCTTCAGGCGCCGGTTGACCTGCCGGAAGACGACGAACATCTCCTCGTACTTGGTCCGGCCCAGCCCGTTGAGCAGCACCGCGACCCGGCCGTCGCCGTCCTTGGGCGGCTCGGGCAGCTCCGGGAGGAGGTTGTCGACCAGCTCGTCGGCGAGTTCGCGCGCGGTGAGGCTGCGGGTGGTGCGCAGCCCCGGCTCGCCGTGGATGCCCATGCCCAGCTCCGTGGTGCCCTTGTTCACGGTGAACAGCGGCTCGCTCGCGCCGGGCAGGGTGCAGCCGGAGAAGGCCGCGCCGAAGGTTCGGGTCGTGGCGTTGGCGCGGGCCGCCACGCGCGCCACGCCCTCCAGGTCGTCGCCGCGCTCGGCGGCGGCACCGGCCACCTTGAAGACGAAGAAGTCGCCGGCGACACCGCGCCGGTCGCGCGAGGGGTCGATCTCCTGGCCGTCCACCGGCGGCGGGCCGCTGGCCACGTCGTCGGTGACCAGGACGGTGCGTACGGGGACGCCCTCGGCGGCGAGCCGGCGGGCCGCCAGCCCGAAGTGCATCACGTCGCCGGCGTAGTTCCCGTAGGACATCAGGACGCCGGCGCCGCCGTCGGCGGCCTTGGCGGTGCGGTAGATCTGCTCGGCGCTGGGGCTCGCGAAGACGTCGCCGACCGCGGCGGCGTCCGCGAGCCCCGGGCCGACCAGTCCGGCGAAGGCCGGGTAGTGGCCGGAGCCGCCGCCGATGAGGACGGCGACCTTGCCGGGGCGCGGGGCGTGGCGGCCGACCACGCCGAAGGTGCCGGGGACCCGCCGGAGCGTGCGCGCGTACGCGTCGGCCAGTCCTTCCAGCCAGTCCTCGCGGAAGGTCGCGGCGTTGTGTCCGAGGCCGTCGGGCGTCGTGGTCATCAGGGCGCACTCCTTTGTTCTGTCCCTGTTGGATTTAACACCCGGATCACAGATTCGTCACCCCTCAAGGCGTAAATCACGCTCAGTACTGTGAGAATCACGGCCCAGAAAACTCTGCATCACATCTTGCATGTGAAGTTCACAGGATTCATGCTGCTGATGTCCCACCGTCACCACCCTCGCTCCTACGGAGGCGCGACATGGCTCCACCATCGGCGCTCTCACTGCCCGACCGCCTCGGCATCCCCAAGGCGCTGGTCTTCGGCTACCTCGGCGTCCTGCTCTTCATGGTCGGCGACGGTGTCGAGTCGGGCTTCATCGCGCCGTACATGGCGGACCACGGTGCCGGTACCGAGGTGCACGCCTCGTACGTCATCACCGCCTACGGTGTCACGGTCATGCTCGCCTCGTGGCTCTCCGGCGCACTGTCGGACCTGTGGGGTCCGCGCCGGGTGATGCAGCTGGGGCTGGCCGTCTGGATCGTCTTCGACGTCCTCTTCCTGGTCTTCGCGCTCGGCCCCGAGAACTACCCGCTGATGCTGGTCTTCTACGGGCTGCGCGGCTTCGGCTACCCGCTCTTCGCCTTCGGCTTCCTGGTCTGGATCACCGCGACCGCGCCCGTGGCCCGGATGGGCACGGCGGTGGGGTGGTTCTACGTGGCGTTCACCGGCGGTCTGCCGACCCTCGGCTCCCTGGTCGCCGGCGTCACCAACCCGCTCTTCGGCCAGTTCGGCACGCTCTGGGTGGCGCTCGGGATCATCGCGGTCGGCGGCGCCTGCTGCCTGCTCGGCGTCCGGGAGCGCACCGGCTTCGCGCGGCTCGCGCCGCCCGAGGTCAGGCCGGTCCAGTCGCTGGTCTCCAGCCTCTCCATCGCCTGGACCCACCCCAAGGTCGCGGTCGGCTGCGTGGTGCGCATCATCAACACCGCGCCCGAGTTCGGCTTCCTGGTCTTCCTGCCCACCTTCTTCGCGAAGGAGCTGGGCTTCGGGGAGGGCCGCTGGCTGACCCTGCTGGCCGTCATCTACGGCACCAACGTCTTCTGCAACCTGCTCTTCGGCTGGATCGGCGACAAGATCGGCTGGCGGCGGACGATCGCGTCCTTCGGCGGTATCGGCTGCGCGGTCACCACGCTCACGCTGTACTTCGTGCCGCAGGCCGTCGGCAGCAACTACCCGGTCGCGATCGTCTGCGGCATGCTCTACGGCGTGACGCTGGCCGGCTTCGTCCCCATCTCGGCCCTGATCCCCGCCCTCGCGCCCGACAAGAAGGGCGGCGCGATGGCCCTGCTGAACCTGGGCGCGGGCGGCGCGGCCTTCGTCGGCCCCGCCATCGTCAGCGTCTTCCTCGACCCGCTCGGCCCGGCCGGCGTCGTCATCATCTTCGCCGCGCTGTACGTGGTGTCGTCGCTGCTGACGCTGTACTTGAAGCTGCCGGAGCCGCAGGGCGACACCACTCCCCCGCCGGCCCCGACGGCCGAACCGGCAGCGGCACGGGCCTGACCCCCGCCGCGACGCGAAGGGCCCCGCACACCGGATGGTGCGCGGGGCCCTTCGGCGTCGCGTGAGTTACCCCTGCCAGGAGCGGGCGCCGCGGAAGCCGCGCTGGCGCTCCAGCCGGCGCCAGCGGGCGGCCGTGGCGTGCGGCTGCGCCGGGAGCGCGGCCGGCTGGTGGGCGGCGCGGGCGAGCAGCACCGCGGTCAGCGCGGCGAGCTCCTCCTCGCTGGCCTCGCCCTTCTCGACACGGACCAGGGAACGGTCGGAGGTATCGGCAGGATTCACTTTCGTCGTCTCCAAGGTCGCAGGGTGGCTGCGGTACAGAGCGGTATCGGAATTACTGCGGCGGGTTGCCGTGCTTGCGGGCCGGCAGGTCGGCGTGCTTGGACCGGAGCATGGCCAGCGAGCGGATCAGCACCTCGCGGGTCTCGGCCGGGTCGATCACGTCGTCGACCAGGCCGCGCTCGGCCGCGTAGTACGGGTGCATCAGCTCGGACTTGTACTCCTTGACCATCCGCGCCCGCATGGCCTCCGGGTCGTCCGCCTCGGCGATCTGCTTGCGGAAGATCACGTTGGCCGCGCCCTCGGCGCCCATCACCGCGATCTCGTTGGTCGGCCAGGCATAGGTGAGGTCGGCGCCGATGGACTGGGAGTCCATGACGATGTAGGCACCGCCGTACGCCTTGCGCAGCACGACCGAGATCCGCGGCACGGTGGCGTTGCAGTACGCGTACAGCAGCTTCGCGCCGTGCCGGATGATGCCGCCGTGCTCCTGGTCGACGCCCGGCAGGAAGCCGGGGACGTCCAGCAGCGTGAGGATCGGGATATTGAAAGCATCGCACATCTGGACGAAACGGGCAGCCTTTTCCGACGCCTCGATGTCCAGCACGCCCGCCAGCGACTGCGGCTGGTTGGCGACGATGCCCACGACCTCGCCGTCCAGGCGGGACAGCGCACAGATGATGTTGGTCGCCCAGCGCTCGTGGACCTCCAGGAACTCGCCGTCGTCGACGAGCTCCTCGATGACCTTGCGCATGTCGTACGGGCGGTTGCCGTCGGCCGGCACCAGGTCCAGCAGCGCGTCGCCCGCGCGCTCCGCCGGGTCGTCGCAGGGGACGGACGGCGGGTTCTCGCGATTGTTGGACGGCAGCAGGGCGAGGAGGTAACGGACCTCCTCCAGGCAGGTGGCCTCGTCGTCGTACGCGAAGTGGCACACGCCGGAGGTCTCGGCGTGCACGTCCGCGCCGCCCAGCCCGTTCTGCGTGATCTCCTCGCCGGTCACCGCGCGGACCACGTCAGGCCCGGTGATGAACATCTGCGAGGTCTCGCGGACCATGAACACGAAGTCCGTCAGGGCGGGGCTGTAGGCCGCGCCGCCCGCGCACGGGCCGAGCATCACCGAGATCTGCGGGATCACGCCCGACGCCTTGGTGTTGCGCTGGAAGATGCCGCCGTACCCGGCGAGCGCCGAGACGCCCTCCTGGATACGGGCACCGGCGCCGTCGTTCAGCGACACCAGCGGCGCACCGGCCTGGATGGCCATGTCCATGATCTTGTGGATCTTCGTGGCGTGGGCCTCGCCCAGCGCGCCGCCGAAGATCCGGAAGTCGTGCGCGTACACGAACACGGTCCGGCCGTGCACCGTGCCCCAGCCCGTGATCACACCATCGGTGTAGGGCTTCTTGTTCTCCAGCCCGAAGCCGGTCGCCCGGTGCCGGCGCAGCGGCTCCACCTCGTTGAACGATCCCTCGTCCAGCAGGAGGTCGATCCGCTCGCGGGCGGTGAGCTTGCCCTTGGCGCGCTGGGCCTCGGTGGCGCGCTCACTCGGGCCTCGCCGGGCCTGCTCACGGATCGCGTGCAGCTCGGCGACGCGCCCGCGGGCGTCGTTCGCCTCGGCGGGCGCATCTTCGACAGTGGTCATGCATCGACGGTACGCGGACACGTGCTCATGAACCGATGTCGGTTTCGTACAACGTCGAGCGCGATTTCGTGGGCAGGCAGAACAGAACCACGCTGTACGGGGGACGCGGAAGCGGCACGGACGCGCAGGAGCGGTTTCCGGTCACTGTGGAGGAGCCACAAAAGACACTGGTGTGGTCTTGTGGCGGTCCGCTGGTCGACCGCGGATACCGGCCACCGGGCCACGCTCCGCGGGGCGGCGCGGGATTCCCCCGCACGCCGCCCCGCGACCGGGTCAGTGTGTGGTGACCGTACAGGTATGCGTGGCGCAGACCTTCCCGGGACCGATCCGCAGCCGCAGCCGGCGGCCCGTCTCCAGGACCGTGACGCCGGGCCCGGCGCTCACCACCTCGCGCACCGGGCGGTCCCAGACGATCTCCACCGGCCGCCCCGTGCGCGGCGGCTCCGCCACGCACAGCGTCGCCGTCCGGCCCTGCCCGCGCACCAGGACGGACGACGGCGCCGAGGCGGTCAGCGGCCCCGCCGTCCCGGCCGTCCAGAAGTTCGCCGCCAGCACCCCGAGCGCGAGCACCTCCACCGCCTGCACCGCGCCCGTATTGGCGGTGATCCGCAGCCAGTTCCGGTCGGCGGCGCGCGCCGCGAGGGTGCGCGGCCCGGCCCCCGGCATCAGCAGATAGGCGTACGAGGCGTCCGCCGGGTCCGTGCCGTGGTCCCGCCAGAGCGTCAGATAGCGGCGGGTGACGCGATCCGGCGAGGACCCCGTATTGATGTCCCGCCAGGCGCCCGTGCGCGCCTCGCGCAGCGCCCGCAGCGGCATGCCGCCGGGGAAGACGTACCCGCCGTGCCCCGCGAGGTGCGCCCAGTGGGCCCGCGGGAAGGCGCCGGTCCAGCCGGTCGTCGCGGGCTGGAGGACGCCGTCGACGGTGAGCGCCGCGGTCCCCGAGGCGCCGAGGTTGCGGTTGTCGACGACGGTCTCGGCAGGCACGCCGTCCCGGCCGGTGATCCCCGCGCCGAGGCAGACGACGGTGTCGGCGAGGCAGAACCAGGACTTCTTGGCGCGCAGCGTCGAGGCGAGCCCGCGCACGTCCTGCCCGACGGCCGCGAACTCGCCGTCCGTGGCGCCGCCCACCCAGGTGGCCGCCGGCTTCGGCGCGCCCCAGCCGCCGCCCTCGTTGTCGGCCAGCCGCTTGGTGGAGACGGTCGTCCCCGGGAGGCGGTACGGGTCCACCGTCGGCCAGAAGAAGTCGGTGTACTGGCCGCCGCCGAAGTCCGCGCCCCACCAATAAAGCATCCCGGCGCCGGTGTGCCAGCCGCGCGGATTCTCACCGTTGCCGTTCTCGTAGTACGTGATCCGGTCCGAGGCCATGGCGATGTTGGCGGCGAAGCCCGGGCGCCGGTGCACCGCCCGGTCCATGGCGGGGAAGAGCTTGTGTCCGACCGGCTCGGGCGCCGCGGTGCCCGGCCCCGCGGCCACGGCGGCCAGCCGGGCGGCGTCCGCGACCGTGTACTGCCGATCGGTCAGCACGTCCAGCGTGGTGTCCCGCTCGATCCAGCCCTTGACCATGGCGTGCCAGCGGTCCCGCTCGGCGGCGGAGGCGCTCTGCGCGAGCATGGCGACGGCGGCCAGCAGCGCGTGCCCGTGGAAGTGGTCGCTGCGCATGACGTGCCGGTCGTCGCTGAGCAGGTAACCGCGGCTGATCGCCCGGCCGTTGACGCTGTCCATCATCAGGCCGTTGTGCAGCAGCGGCGCGTAGGCGTTCTCGACGCTGTCGAAAATGATCTGCCGCTTCGGGTCGGTCACCTCCCAGCTGCTGCCGCCGAGCAGACGGAACAGCCGTCCGAGCCCGTCCAGCAGCACGTATCCGTACGTGCCGGAGTACGCGACCCAGGTGTGCTGCACGAACGAGCCGTCGGCGTACAGCCCGTCGCCCTTCTCCACGTACGGGAAGACGGGCGAGAGGGCGTCGCGGGCGAGCGCGAGCTTCGCCGCCGACCGGCCGAGGACGCCGCGCAGCGCGACCACCCGGCACAGGTCGACGCGGTTGGCGCCGGTGCTCGTCCCCGTGTAGTCGCCGAGCATGGAGTCCGGTACGAAATGGTCCACCGCGGCGAGGTACCCGGCGCGCTGCGCGTCGGTGAGCGCGCCGTCGACGAGCGTCATCGTGTCGAGGAGCAGCCGCGGGCTGCCGATCTGCCAGTCCCACCAGTTGCCGTACCGCGTGGTGGCCGTGTTGTAGATCTTGGCGTCGAGGTGGTCCAGGCCCTTGAGCACGTCGGCGAGGAGGCCGGCGTCCCCGGTGAGGCCGGTGCCGGGTTGGGCGTATGCCTGCGCCATGGTGTTCAGCCGGCTGTAGCTCTGGGTGATGCCGGCCGACGGGTCGAACGGGCAGTCGGGCCAGAGCGAGGAGGCGGCCGGCGCCATCGCCGTCCGGAAGCGCCGCGCGAGGTCCCCGGTCTCCTTCAGCAGGGAGGCGTACGGCTCGGCGGCCGGGTCGTAGCCGGTGCCCAGCTGGAGGTCCCGCCAGCGCTCCCGGAGGGTGCCGAACTCCTCGGCTGCGGGGGCGACTTGAGCGGTGGCGCCCCGAGCGGTGGCGTGGGCGCCGGTGGCCGGCAGCCCGAGGGCGGCCGCGCCCGCGCCGCCCGCCACGAGGAAGCCCCTGCGGGTCCAGTGGGAAGGGTGCGCCGCCATGGTCAGCAACCGCCGCAGTTGTAGTAGAGGACGTCCCAGTGCGACCCCTCCTTGGCGTAGATGTTGCCGGAGCCGGACTTGTACATCGGTGCGCCGTCACCCCGTACGCCGGCGTAGGTGAACGTACCGGTCACGTAGTTGCTGACGCAGGTGGACAGGGCGAAGTCCAGTTTGTAGCCGTTCCAGTGGCTGTACGTGCCGCTCGCGTGGCCGGTCTCGGTGCCGCCGGTGATGTTCAGCGCGCAGCCGCTGGCCTTCTTCAGCGTGACCGCGCCCTGGGCGGTGGGCTGGTTCAGCTGGTCGAAGGACGTGCAGGTGGGGGTGTTGCGGTCGGAGCAGCCGCCGGAGGAGGACCAGGTGATCCCGGCGTTCCGGAACATCGTGGTGGCCTGGGCGTGGGTGAGCTTGGTGACGGCGTGCGCCTCGCTCGCGTCGGTGAGGACGCCGAAGCCGGGGGCGAGGAGCGCTCCCAGGACGAGGACCAGTGCGCTGAGGACGGTACGGACTCTCACGGGGGCCTCCTGCGGTGAACCGGTGAACCGTGCGACGGGTGATTCGGCGGTGCAGGTGGAGCACCGCAGATGATGCCCGACCTCTACGCGCGTCGCCAGTACCTGGTGACCAGGGCTTTCGGGGGTCGCGCGGCCTCGCCCCGACGGAAAGGTTGAAACTTGAACCAGTAAGGGTTACGCTGAATCTCGTTGAAGCTTAAACAACAACTCCCGAGGTCTCCCCGACCCGTCCCCCGAGGAGGAGCCATGGCTCTGTTCAACCGCAAGCGCACCGCCGAGACCGCCGCCCCCGCCGCCACCGCGACCCTCGCGGCGGACCCGGCGCTGGCCGCCCTGACCGGCGACTACACCATCGACCCGGCACACAGCAGCATCGGCTTCACCGTGCGGCACGCCATGGTCACCAACGTCCGCGGCTCCTTCGCCGAGCACGAGGGCACGCTGCACCTCGACGGCAGCAACCCGGCCGCCTCGACCGCGAACATCGACGTGAAGATCGACAGCATCGACACCGGCATCGCGGACCGCGACGGCCACCTGAAGAGCGCCGACTTCTTCGACGCCGAGCAGTTCCCGCTGATGACCTTCCGCTCCGTCGGGGTCGAGCAGGTCGGCGCCGAGACGTACCGCGTCACGGGCAACCTCACGATCAAGGACGTCACCAAGCCGCTCGCCATCGACCTGGAGTTCAACGGCGCGGCCACCGACGTCTACGGCGCGCAGCGCGTGGGCTTCGAGGGCAGCGCCGAGATCCTGCGCTCGGAGTGGGGCCTGACCTGGAACGCGGCGCTGGAGACGGGCGGCGTGATGGTCAGCGACAAGGTGAAGCTGACGTTCGACATCTCGGCGGTCAAGGCGGCCTGACCCGGACCCGCTTCCCCCGCACAGTGGCAGGGCCCCTCCCTCTCCCCACGAGCCGCCCTGGGGTGAGTGGGGTGAGCGGTGAGTCACCCACCAGTGGCAAGGCCCCTCCCCCACCTCCACCACGCATAAGGCGAAGGTAGCGCCGCCCGCCGACTCCCGGCGGCGCCTGTGGATAACCCCGATACGACAGTGGCCCTGGCCGGTTCTGGTGAACCGGCCAGGGCCACTGCTCGTACGGATCCGCCATCAGTCCTGCGGCTCGACCCCCGCGCGTACCAGGCCGTACGCGTACGCGTCGTCCAGTGCCTGCCAGGACGCGGCGATCACGTTCTCCGCGACGCCCACCGTCGACCACTCGCCGCGGCCGTCGCTGGTGGAGACCAGGACCCGGGTGATCGATCCCGTGCCGAGCGCGCCCTCCAGGATGCGGACCTTGTAGTCCACCAGCTCCAGCTGCCCCAACTGCGGGTAGATCTGCTCCAGCGCCACCCGCAGCGCCCGGTCCAGCGCGTTGACCGGGCCGTTGCCCTCCGCCGTGGCCACTATCCGCTCGCCCTTGGCCCACAGCTTCACGGTCGCCTCGTTGGCGTGCGTGCCGTCGGGGCGGTCCTCGACGATCGCGCGCCAGGACTCGACGGTGAAGTACCGCAGCGGCCGGCCCTGCACCTCCTCGCGCAGCAGCAGCTCGAAGGAGGCGTCGGCGGCCTCGTAGGTGTACCCCGCGAGCTCGCGCTCCTTGACGCGCTCCACGACCCGGCCGACCAGCTCGCGGTCCTCGCCGAGCTCTATGCCGAGCTCCTTGCCCTTGAGCTCGATGGAGGCGCGGCCCGCCATGTCGGAGACCAGCATCCGCATCGTGTTCCCGACCAGCTCGGGGTCGATGTGCTGGTACAGGTCCGGGTCGACCTTGATCGCGGAGGCGTGCAGGCCCGCCTTGTGCGCGAAGGCCGAGACGCCGACGTAGGGCTGGTGGGTGGAGGGCGTGAGGTTCACGACCTCGGCGATGGCGTGCGAGATCCGGGTGGTCTCGGCGAGCTTGCCCTCGGGGAGGACCTTGCGGCCGTACTTGAGCTCCAGCGCGGCGACGACCGGGAAGAGGTTGGAGTTGCCCACCCGCTCGCCGTAGCCGTTGGCCGTGCACTGGACGTGCGTCGCGCCCGCGTCGACCGCCGCCAGGGTGTTGGCCACCGCGCAGCCGGTGTCGTCCTGGGCGTGGATGCCCAGCCGCGCGCCGGTGTCCGCCAGTACGGTCCGCACCACCGCGGTGACCTGCGCGGGAAGCATGCCGCCGTTGGTGTCGCAGAGGACCACCACGTCCGCGCCGGCCTCACTCGCGGTCCGTACGACCTTCTTCGCGTAGTCCGCGTCCAGCGCGTAGCCGTCGAAGAAGTGCTCGCAGTCCAGGAACACCCGGCGGCCCTGCGCGCGCAGGTACGCGACGGTGTCGCGGATCATCGCCAGGTTCTCGTCGAGGGTGGTGCGCAGCGCCAGCTCCACGTGCCGGACATGGGACTTGGCGACCAGCGTGATCACCGGGGCCTTGGACTCCAGCAGGGCCGCGACCTGCGCGTCGTCCTCCACTCGCACGCCCGCCTTGCGGGTGGCGCCGAACGCCACCAGCTGCGCGTGCCGGAAGGGGACCTCTTCCCGCACCCGCTGGAAGAACTCGGTGTCCCGGGGGTTGGCGCCGGGCCAGCCGCCTTCGATGAAGCCCACGCCGAAGTCGTCCAGGTGGCGCGCGATCGTCAGCTTGTCCGCCACGGTCAGGTTGATGCCCTCACGCTGCGCGCCGTCGCGCAGCGTCGTGTCGAACACATGGAAATCGTCGGACAACGATGCGTCGGAGGTGTCCGTCATGCTGATCTGGCTCCTGTCGGGATCTTCGGTCTACCGGAATGACCGGTGCCACCGTCCCCCTATGATCCCTCGCGCTCCGTTCCCGGTGGCGGGTGGGCCGGGAAACGAAAAAACCTCTCGCGGGTGCGAGAGGTCTGCGCGCGGGTCTGGGACGACGGTGCCGCGCCGTACTGGGTTTCGTACGGGGCGGTCACTGCGGACCGGCGCGCCTGCTGCCAATAATCATGGCGAACGAGAGCATGGGGGCAGTCTTGCACGAATCACCCCCGGCGGAAGGGCCGTCTCAGAATGCGAACGGCCCTCCCTTCGGGCTTGTCCTCACACGCCGGACGGGCTTGAGACTGCCTGGCCCTCGCCCGTCTTGTCCTTGGTGACCCGGTGCAGGTCGATCGTCCGGGTCTCGCGCATCGTCAGGTAGACGATCAGGGAGACGGCCGCGCAGCCGGCGACGTACCAGTAGTAGCCGGATTCGATGCCGCCGTTCTTGAACCACAGGGCGACGTACTCGGCGGTGCCGCCGAAGAGGGCGTTGGCGATGGCGTACGGCAGGGCGACGCCGAGGGCCCGGATGCCGGTCGGGAACAGCTCGGCCTTCACGCAGGCGTTGATCGAGGTGTAGCCGGTGACGACGACCAGGGCGAGCAGGGCGAGGCCGAGGGCCGGCCAGAAGGAGCCGGCGTGCCGCAGCAGCGTCATGATCGGCACGGTGAGGAAGGTCGAGCCGATCGCGAAGGTGATCAGCAGCGGGCGGCGGCCGATCCGGTCGGACAGCTTGCCGGCCAGCGGCTGGATGCACATGAAGATGAAGAGGGCGCAGAAGCTGACCAGGGAGGCGGTCGGCTTGTCCAGGCCGGCGCTGCCGGAGAGGTACTTGGTGAGGTAGGTGGTGTACGTGTAGTACGCCACGGTGCCGCCCATGGTGAGCGCGATGACGAGGAACGCCTCGCGCTTGTGTGCCCACAGCGCCTTGAGGGTGCCGCGTTCCGGGTCGGCGTTGGCGCTGTCGTCCGCGGCGTAGACCTCGGTCTCCAGCATGTTGCGGCGCAGGTAGAAGACGATGGCGGCGCCGAGCGCGCCAATGATGAAGGGGATGCGCCAGGCCCAGCTGTGCAGTGCGTCCTCGGACATGGTGCGCTGCAGGATGATCTGCAGGCCGAGGCCGAGCAGTTGGCCTGCGGTCATGGAGACGTACTGGAAGCTGGAGGCGAAGCCGCGCTGTCCGGGCGCGGAGGCCTCGGTGAGGTAGGTGGCGCTGGCCGCGTACTCGCCGCCGACGGAGAGGCCCTGCAGCATGCGGGCGACGAGGAGGACGGCGACGCCTCCGTAGCCGGCGACGCCGTAGGTGGGGGCGACGGCGATGAGGACGGCGGAGGCGGACATCAGGGTGACGGTGAGCGTGAGGGCGGCCTTGCGGCCCTTGCGGTCGCCGACGCGGCCGAGCAGCCAGCCGCCGACGGGCCGCATGAAGAAGCCGACCGCGAAGACGCCCATGGTGTTCATGAGGTTGGCGGTCTCATTGCCCTTGGGGAAGAAGGAGTCCGCGAAGTACACGGCGAAGCTCGCGTACACGAACCAGTCGAACCATTCGACCATGTTGCCGGCCGAGCCGACCCAGATCTTCTTCCATTGCTCTCGTCCCATAGCTGGTCACGGTGCCGGACCTGGGACTTCACGGCAAGGGTGCACCAGGCAACGATCAGGCGACGTTGTGTGCGTTACGTTCCCGGGGCGGCGTCCGCCGGGGTCAGCGCGTCGTCCAGGAAGTCGCTCACGTGGCTGAGTACGTCGTCGCGGCTCAGGCCGGGGAGGCCGACGACGAGGTGGGTGCCGAAGCCGTCGAGCAGGGCGCGGGTGCGGGTGGCGAAGCGTTCGGCGTCCACGGGCCGCAGTTCGCCCTTGGAGGCGCCTTCGACCAGCAGCGCGACCAGGTCGCGGTGCCAGGCGAGTTCCAGGTCGAGCTGGCGTTCGCGGGTGGGGTCGTCGGCGTTCTGGGAGCGGTTCCAGACCTCCAGCCACAGGGTCCAGCGCGGGTCGCGGTGGCCTTCGGGGAGGTAGAGGTCCACCAGGGCGTCGATGCGGGCGCGGGCGGGGACGCGGCGGGCCAGCTCGGCGCGGCGCTGCGCGCCGAGCTGTTCCTCGCTCCACTGGAGGGTTTGGAGCAGCAGCTCGTCCTTGGTGCCGAAGTAGTACAGGATGTGGCCGCTGCTCATGCCGACCTCGCGGCCGAGTCCGGCCATGGTCAGCCGGTCCAGGCCCTCCTCCGCGATGGTGGTCATGGCCGCGGCGAGCACCTGCTCGCGCGGCTGGCTGAGCCGCCGCCGGGGACGGCGCTCGGGACCGGGCACGGGGACCTCCTGGACCGGCTGGTCGGGTCTGCTGGTCAGACCTTGGGCTGCTGCTGGGTGATGCAGTGGATGCCGCCACCCGCAGCGAAGATCGTACGGGCGTCGACGAGGGTGACCGTACGGTCGGGGAAGAGCCGGCGGAAGATGCCGGCCGCGTGCTCGTCGCGCGGGTCGTCGAAGCCGCAGAGCACCACGCCGTCGTTGCAGAGGTAGTGGTTGATGTAGGAGTAGTCGACGAATTCGCCGTCCTCCTCGATGACGGTGGGCGCGGGGACCTCGACGACCTCCAGCTGCCGGCCGCGTGCGTCGGTGGCTCCCTGGAGGAGCTTGACGATCTCGGCGCAGACCGCGTGGTCGGGGTGGGCGGGGTCGGGCTGGGTGTGTACGACGACGGTACCGGGGCGGGCGAAGGCGGCGACGATGTCGACGTGGCCGCGGGTGCCGAACTGGCCGTAGTCGGCGGTCAGTCCGCGCGGCAGCCAGATGGCCTTGGTGGTGCCGAGGAAGGCGTGGATCTCGGCCTCGACCTCTTCGCGGGTGCGGCCGGGGTTGCGGCCGGGGTCGAGCTGGACGGTCTCGGTGAGCAGGACGGTGCCTTCGCCGTCGATGTGCAGGCCGCCGCCCTCGTTGACGAGGGGGGTGGGGTAGCGGCGGGCGCCGGCGAGGCCCGCGACCTCTTCGGCGATCTTCGCGTCGTGCTTCCAGCTCGCCCAGTCCTGGGCGCCCCATCCATTGAACACCCAGTCGGTGGCGGCGAGTTGGCCGTCGCCGGTGAGGAAGGTGGGGCCGATGTCGCGCATCCAGGCGTCGTCCAGCTCGCGCTCGACGATGTCGATGTCCGGGCCGAGCAGGCCGCGCGCGGCGGCGGTCTGGCCGGGGCCCGCGACGACGGTGACCGGCTCGAAGCGGCGTATCGCGCGGGCCACCCGTGCCCAGGCGACGCGTGCTTCGGAGAGGGTGCTGCCGCCCTCCTCGCCGAAGGTGAAGTTGGCGCCGGGCCAGGCCATCCAGGTGCGCTCGTGCGGCGCCCACTCGGGGGGCATCGTGTAGCCGTCGGCGGCCGGGGTCGCCCCGGCGGAGGGCAGGGGAAGCGTCGTCATGGGCTGCGTCCTTGCAGGTGGGAGGGGAGGGCGAGAGGCCGGCGCCGCCACCTGGTGAGGGGTGGCAGCGCCGGGACCGCCCGAGGCAGGGACGTGGCCCCGGGCGGGGTGCGGGGGCCGGAGGGACGCTCCCTCCGGCTCGGAGGAACGAGCCGCCGCTGCGGCTCACGGGAAGCGGTGGCTCAGAGGAAGTACAGCCGCGAGAGCGACACGTACTCGGCGGGGTCGGAGCGCATCGGGGCGCCGTCCAGCGTGACCAGGCCGCTGTCGCCGTCGACCTGCACGCTGCCGACGCGGTCGTTCAGCAGCAGGTCGCGGGGGCCGATGCCGCGGGTGCCGCGGACGGCGACGCGCCGGCGGCGGGTGGGCAGCGAGTCGAAGGCCCGGCCGGGCGAGCCGGCCGCGACCGCGGCGCCGGAGACGAAGGCGACGGACAGGTCGGCGGCGGTGGCGCCGTGCGCGCCGAACAGCGGGCCCATGACGAGCGGTTCGCAGGTGTCGGTGGCGGCGTTGGGGTCGCCGGTCACGCCCCACGCGGGGAACCCGGACTTCAGCACCATCTGCGGCTTGGCGCCGAAGTACCGCGGCTGCCACAGCGAGATGTCGGCCATCTTGCCGACCTCCAGCGAGCCGATCTCGTGCGAGAGGCCGTGTGCGATGGCGGGGTTGATCGTGAGCTTGGCCATGTAGCGCAGTACGCGCGCGTTGTCGTCGTGCGCGCCGTCGCCCTCCATGGGGCCGAGTTCGGCCTTCATCTTCCCGGCCATGGCGAAGGTGCGGCGTACGGTCTCGCCGGCGCGGCCCATGCCCTGGGCGTCGGAGGAGGTGATGCCGATGGCGCCCAGGTCGTGCAGGACGTCTTCGGCGCCCATCGTTCCGGCGCGGATGCGGTCGCGGGCCATGGCCGCGTCGCCGGGCAGGTCGGTCTTCAGGTCGTGGACGGAGACGATCATGCCGTAGTGCTCGGCGACCGCGTCCCGCCCGAAGGGCAGGGTGGGGTTGGTGGAGGAGCCGATGACGTTTTCCACGCCGGCCATCTTCAGGACGTTCGGTACGTGTCCGCCGCCGCAGCCCTCGATGTGGAAGGCGTGGATGGTGCGGCCGTCCAGGACGGAGAGGGTGTCCTCGACGGAGAGGCACTCGTTGAGGCCGTCACTGTGCAGGGCGACCTGGACGTCGTGTTCCTCGGCGACGCGCAGGGCGGTGTCCAGGGCGCGGGTGTGCGCGCCCATGTCCTCGTGGACCTTGAAGCCGGAGGCGCCGCCCTCGGCGAGCGCCTCGACGAGCGGGGCGGGGTCGGAGGACGAGCCGCGGGCGAGGAAGCCGATGTTGACGGGCCAGGCGTCGAAGGAGTTGAAGGCGTGCCGCAGGGCCCAGGGGGAGTTGACGCCGACGCCCCAGACGGGGCCGAACTCCTGGCCGATGATCGTGGTGACGCCGGAGGCGAGGGAGGCCTCCATGATGCGCGGGGAGAGCAGGTGGACGTGGGTGTCGACGGCGCCCGCGGTGGCGATCATGCCTTCGCCGGAGACGATCGAGGTGCCGGTGCCGACGACGACGTCGACGCCGTCCATGGTGTCGGGGTTGCCGGCCCGTCCGATGCCGCTGATGCGGCCTTCGCGGATGCCGATGGAGACCTTGCGGATGCCCTGTACGGCGTCGATGACCAGGACGTTGCTGATGACGACGTCGCAGGTCTCGCGGACGGCGGCGGCCTTCAGGTGGAGTCCGTCGCGGGCGGTCTTGCCGAAGCCGGCGAGGAATTCGTCGCCGGGCTTCTGGGCGTCGGACTCGACGCGTACGACGAGGCCGGTGTCGCCCAGTACGACCCGGTCGCCGGCGCGCGGGCCGTGTACGGACGCGTACTCCTGCGGATCGATGGTCATGCCCGCTCCTCCTCGGTCTCCGCCCCCAGGTAGCCGCAGGCCGCGGCCCGCCGCAGTGCTTCTTCCTTCGCCCCCGGGGCGTCCAGTGGCCCGTCCACCAGGCCCGCGAAGCCGATCGCGATCCGGTCGCCGCCGATCGGTACGAGGCCGACGGATTCCTCGGCGCCCGGGTCGAAGCGCTGGGAGGAGCCGGCGGGGACGTTCAGCCGCATGCCGTAGGCGGCGGCGCGGTCGAAGTCGAGCCGGGGGTTGGCCTCGAAGAAGTGGAAGTGCGAGGTGACGCTGACCGGGACGGTCGCGGTGTTGCGGACGCGGACGGTCAGTGCGGGCGCCGGGGCCTCGTCGGCGGGCCCCGGCAGTATCGCGCCGGGCGCGGCGTCGCCCTGCGAGCCTCCGCCGATCGGGTCGCTGACCACGGCGAGCCGGGAGCCGTCGTCGAAGACCGCTTCGACGTGCACCTCGGTCACCACGTCGGCGACGCCGGGCAGCACGTCGTCCGGGCCGAGGACCGCGCGGGCCGCCGCGATGGCGTCGGCCAGCCGGCCGCCGTCCCTGGCCGTCTCGCAGACCGTGTCCGCGACGAGCGCGGTCGCCTCGGGCACGTTCAGCTTCAGGCCGCGTGCCCTGCGCGCTCTCGCCAGCTCGGCCGCGCCGAACAGCAGCAGCCGGTCGCGCTCGGTCGGGGTCAGCCGCATGCCACCACACCTCCTGATCGATTAGAGCGACACTCTAACCAAGGAAAGCCGGTGCCCGAAAGGGTTGACCGGGCACAGGGGTATGGGTCACATTGAGCGCCGCTCAAAAAAAGCGGAACGCCACTCACCGGAGCGGTACCGCCCAGCACTCGTCCGGCCTCTCAGAGGAGCCCTCTCATGCCGATCGAACAACGCGGAGTCGACACGATTCCCGACGAGGAGCGCACCAGCCGCCCCCGCGACCTCGTCTCCATCCTGCTCGGCTCGAACCTCGCACTCGGCGTGGTGATCTTCGGCTGGTTGCCGGTCTCCTTCGGGCTGGGCTTCTGGCCGTCGGTGACCTCCCTCACCGTGGGCACCCTCGTCGGCACGCTGCTCACCGCGCCGCTCGCGCTGGTCTCGCTGCGCACCGGCACCAACCTCTCCACCAGCAGCGGCGCGCACTTCGGCGTGCGCGGCCGGCTCGTCGGCTCCGTCATCGGCCTGCTGCTCTCGCTCGGGTACACCGCGCTCACCCTCTGGGTCGGCGGCGACGCCGTCGTCGGCACCCTCGCCCGGCTCATCGGCCTGCCCGACGGCGGCGCGAGCTACGCGGCCGTGTACGCGCTGCTCGCGGTCTGCACCGCGGCCGGCGCGGTCTACGGCTACAAGCTCCTGCTCCGCCTCTCCCGCGTCCTCGCGCTCGGCATGACCGCGATCCTCGTCATCGGCCTGTTCGCGTACGCGCCGCACTTCACCACCGCGGCGCCGCACGGCACCTCGTACCTGCTCGGCGGCTTCTGGCCCACCTGGCTGCTCGCGGTCGTCTCGGCCGGCCTGAGCGGCCCCATCGCCTTCATCACCCTGCTCGGCGACTACACCCGCTACATCTCCCCGCGCCGCCACAGCTCCCGCAAGGTCTTCCTCGCCACCTGCCTCGGCCTGGTCGCGGGACTGCTGGTCCCCCAGCTCTTCGGCACCTTCACCGCGCTCGCGGTCGGCGCGGCCGACGACTACGCCGGGCCGCTCGTCGCGGGCGCGCCCTTCTGGTTCCTCGCCCCGCTCTTCCTCGCCGCCTCGGCGGGCTCGGTCGGCAACGCGGGCCTGATGCTGTACTCCATGGGCCTGGACCTGGACGCGATCCTGCCGCGCGCCACCCGCACCCAGGCCACCTACGTCGTCGCCGGCGTCTCCACGTTCTTCGTCTATCTCGGCCACTTCGCCTGGGACGCGCAGGACGCGATGACCTCCTTCGTCCTGCTGCTCACCGCGGTCGGCACGCCCTGGGCAGTGCTCACCGTCATCGGCTTCTTCCGCTGCCGCGGGGTCTACGACTCCGAGGCGCTGCAGGTCTACAACCGCCGCTCCCGGGGCGGCCGTTACTGGTACACGGCGGGCTGGAACGTGCCCGCGACGGTGACCTGGGCGGCCGGCTCGCTCGTCGGCCTGGCCGCGGTGGACACCCCCCTCTACACCGGCCCGCTTGTCCCCTACACCGGCGGCATCGACCTGTCGTTCCTGCTGTCGGCGCTGGTCACGGCCGTGCTGTACGGGGTGCTGACGCGCCGCCCGGCGGCGGTGCCCGCGGCCGTGGCCCCGGTGGAGGAGGCGCCGGCGGAGGTGTCCTAGCCGTCCGGGCCGTACGGGAACGTACGACGACGGGCCGCCCCGGACGCGCGTGCGTACGCGTCCGGGGCGGCCCGTGGCAGCCGGTGCGGCGGCGGGATCAGCCCAGGGGGTGCATCCAGCCGTGGGTGTCCTGCGCCGTGCCGCGCTGGATGTCCAGCAGCGCCTCGCGGAGCTTCATGGTGACCTCGCCGGGCTCGCCGCCGCTCTGGGTCCACTCGGCGCCCTTGCGCTTGACCGTGCCGACGGGCGTGATGACCGCGGCGGTGCCGCACGCGAAGACCTCGGTGAGCGTGCCGTTCTCGGTGTCGGCCTGCCACTGGTCGATGGAGACGCGCGCCTCCTCCGCCTCGTAACCGAGGTCACGGGCGACCGACAGCAGCGAGTCACGGGTGATGCCGGCGAGCAGCGAACCCGTGAGCGTGGGGGTGACGATCTTGTTGCCGTACACGAAGTACAGGTTCATGCCCCCCAGCTCCTCGACCCACTTGTGCTCCACCGCGTCGAGGTAGGCGACCTGGTCGCAGCCCTTCTCGGCGGCCTCGGCCTGGGCGAGCAGGGAGGCGGCGTAGTTGCCGCCGGTCTTGGCGTCGCCCATGCCGCCGGGGACGGCGCGCACCCGGTCCTCGGACAGCCAGATGGAGACGGGCTTGACGCCGCCGGGGAAGTAGGCGCCGGCGGGCGAGGCGATCACGAGGAAGAGGTACTCGTTGGCGGGCTTCACGCCGAGGCCGACCTCGGAGGCGAACATGAAGGGGCGCAGGTAGAGCGACTCCTCGCCGCCGTGCGCGGGCACCCAGTCGCGGTCCTGCCGGACCAGCGCGTCGCACGCCGCGATGAAGGTCTCGACGGGCAGCTCGGGCATGCCCAGGCGGCGCGCGGAGCGCTGGAAGCGCTCGGCGTTGGCCTCGGGGCGGAAGGTGGCGACGGTGCCGTCGGCCTGGCGGTACGCCTTCAGCCCTTCGAAGATCGTCTGCGCGTAGTGCAGGGTCATGTTCGCCGGGTCGATCGAGAGCGGCGCGTACGGAACGAGCTGTGCGTCGTGCCAGCCGCGGCCCTCCGTCCACCTGATCGTCACCATGTGGTCGGTGAAGTGCCGGCCGAACCCGGGGCCGGCCAGGATCTTCTCCCGCTCGGCGGCGGGCAGTGGGTGCGCGGAGGGCTTGAGCTCGATCGTGGGCGTCGTCATGAGTGCTGTCCTTCACCGGTGTGGTTGTGGTGGCCGCGCGCGCATGACATCCGGTCTGTCGGTGGACGTCCGAGCTTCCCCTGGCGGGCCCCACGTCCGATTATCGCTCGGGTGGGACCGCGGAGAGGAAGGAGGTGGCGTACTGCGCGTGCGCGGCCTGTGGTCGATGGTCGCACCCAACCGCCGAGTAGCCCAGCGGCCGGGCGCCTGAGGGGCGCTGCCGCTGGGCTACAGGAACAGCTTTCAGCTGTTGTGTGGGAGCAGCGGCGTCAGCCGGCTACTCGGCCGGCGAGCGCGTCGCCGATCTCGTCGGTCGTGCGCGGCGTGCCGTCACGGCCTTCGAGGTCCGCGGCGACGGCCTCCTCGATGCGGGCGGCCTCGGCCTCGTGGCCCAGGTGCCGCAGGAGGAGCGCGACGGAGAGGATCGTCGCGGTCGGGTCGGCCTTGCCGGTGCCGGCGATGTCCGGGGCCGAGCCGTGGACGGGCTCGAACATGGACGGGAAGGCGCCCGAGGGGTTGATGTTGCCGGAGGCGGCCAGGCCGATGCCGCCGGTCACGGCAGCGGCGAGGTCGGTGAGGATGTCGCCGAAGAGGTTGTCGGTGACGATGACGTCGAAGCGCTCCGGCTGCGTGACGAAGAAGATCGTCGCGGCGTCGACGTGCAGGTAGTCGGTGGTGACCTCGGGGTACTCCGCGCCGACCTTGTCGAAGATCTTCTTCCACATGTGGCCGGCGTGGACCAGGACGTTGTTCTTGTGGACCAGCGTCAGCTTCTTGCGCGGACGGGCCTTGGCGCGCTCGTAGGCGTCGCGGACGACCCGCTCCACGCCGTAGGCCGTGTTCAGGCTGACCTCGGTGGCGACCTCGTGGGGCGTACCGGTGCGCAGGCTGCCGCCGTTGCCGGTGTACGGGCCCTCGGTGCCTTCGCGGACGACGATGAAGTCGATGTCCGGGCGGCCGGCCAGCGGGGTGCTGGTGTTCGGGAAGAGCTTCGACGGGCGCAGGTTGACGAAGTGGTCGAAGGCGAAGCGGAGCTTCAGCAGCAGGCCGCGCTCCAGGACGCCGGAGGGCACGGACGGGTCGCCGATGGCGCCGAGCAGGATGGCGTCGTGCTGCTTGAGCGACTCCATCTCGGCGTCCGGCAGCGTCTCGCCGGTCGCGTGCCAGCGCTTGGCGCCCAGGTCGTACTCCTGGGTTTCCAGCTTCACGTCCTGCGGGAGGACGGCCGAGAGGACCTTCAGGCCCTGGGCCACGACTTCCTGGCCGATACCGTCACCGGGGATCACTGCGAGGCGAATGCTGCGAGACATGCCTGGACCCTACTCTTCGTCCCATGGGTTGACACCCGGTGTCCGGCATACGGACATGTGGAGATTCGGTCAGCCGCAGTTCACCTTGTATACGCCATCCGGTTTCCGCGCGATGCGAGGTTCACGCCATGGCTTCCCGTGAGACCCCCGCCTCCCCCGACATCCCGCGCTTCGGCATCCCCGAGCGGCTCGCCGCCCGCATGTCCATGGCCGAGCAGCACGAGTACCTGCGCACCAAGCTGTCCCGGCGCGGGCTGCTGCGCACCTCCGCCGCCGGTGCGGGCATCGTCGCGGGCAGCGGTCTGCTCGGCTCCACGGCGGCGTGCGCGTCGCCGCGCTCCACCACGCTGCTCTCCGCGCCCGCCACGGCCGCGGTGGACGGCTCGATGGTGGCGCCCTTCGGCCGGCACCTGCAGTTCGGCGCCGACCCGAAGACGCAGATGCGGGTCTCCTGGCAGGTGCCGTTCGCGGTGAAGCGGCCGTATCTGCGGGTGGGCCTGAAGCCCTGGGACCTCAGCCGCAAGATCGAGGCGGAGGTGCGGGACCTGCACACGCCCGCGCTCACGAAGAAGCTGCCGGCCGTCGACCAGTACTACCTGCACGCCGCGCTGGACGGCCTCAAGCCCGGCACGACGTACTACTACGGCGTCGGCCACGACGGCTTCGACCCGGCCGACGCGCGCCACTTCTCCACCGTCGGCACCTTCCGCACGGCTCCCGCGCGGCCCGAGAAGTTCGTCTTCACCGCCTTCGGCGACCAGGGCGTCAGCTACGACGCGCTCGCCAACGACCAGCTGATCCTGGGCCAGAACCCCTCCTTCCACCTGCACGCGGGCGACATCTGCTACGCCGACCCGGACGGCCAGGGCTCGGAGGAGGACACCTACGACGCGCGGGTCTGGGACCAGTTCCTCGCCCAGACCGAGACGGTCGCCAAGTCCGTGCCGTGGATGGTGACGACCGGCAACCACGACATGGAGGCGTGGTACTCGCCGAACGGGTACGGCGGCCAGAACGCCCGCTGGTCCCTGCCGGGCAACGGCCCGGACGCGAAGCACGCCCCCGGCGTGTACTCCTTCGCCTACGGCAATGTCGGCGTCGTCGCCCTGGACGCCAACGACGTCTCGTACGAGATCACCGCCAACACCGGGTACACCGCCGGCAAGCAGACGAAGTGGCTGGACCGGCGCCTGGGCGAGCTGCGCGCGGACCGGAGCATCGACTTCATCGTGGTCTTCTTCCACCACTGCGCGTTCTCCACGACCGTCTCGCACGCCTCCGACGGCGGCGTGCGCGACGCCTGGCTGCCGCTCTTCGAGAAGCACGGCGTGGACCTGGTGATCAACGGCCACAACCACATCTACGAGCGCACCGACGCGATCAAGGGCACCTCCGTCTCCCGCGAGGTGCCGGTCGGCGGCAGCGTGGACTCCGCGCGCGAGGGCATCGTGTACGTCACGGCGGGCGGCGCGGGCAAGGCGCTGTACAAGTTCCCCGTGCCGGACAGCTACGAGGGGCACGTGAAGGACCTGGACGAGGTCGAGACGTACCACTGGACCAAGGGCGGCGGGAAGGACACCGAGAAGGTGGCGTGGTCGCGGGTGCGCTACACCGGCTTCTCGTTCCTCGCGGTGGAGGTCGAGGCCGGCCACCGGCCCCGGATGAAGGTCACCGCCCTCGCCGAGACCGGCGAGCGCATCGACCACTTCGACGTGGAGCGCACCGCGCGCACGCCCCGCTAGACGGCTTCCGAGGGCTCGCTCTACCGGCGGGGCGCCGCGAAAGCGGCGTCCCGCCGTCTCAGATAGTAGGAAGCCCAAGTAATTGTGCAGACAGCACGGCTCTCCTGTCCTACTTTTGTAGAAGCCGAACGTCTCGCTCCACCCAGCGAAGGCGGCTCAGGCCGGCGCGCACGCACAGGTGACCCCTGGCGCGACCTGGCTCCGCCCGCTCCGGCGTCGCATTCCGTTTTCTCGGCATCTCGGGGATCGATCAGAGGAGAGACGTGGCCATGGCCGAAACCGCTGCCCCTGCCCGCAGGATCCGTCACCGCGTGCGCACGTCCGGCGAGACCGACCGCAGGAACGCCGCCGCTGCTCTGCAGCGCGCCCTGGACCGCCGCGACAACGGCGGCGCGACCGGGCACTGAAACGAAAAGGGGCGCGCGGCCCACGCCGCGCGCCCCTTTTGCCTATGCCCCGGGCGTCAGCCCATGTGGGGGTAGCGGTAGTCCGTCGGGGCGACCATCGTCTCCTTGATGGCGCGCGGGGACATCCAGCGCAGCAGGTTGAACTTCGAGCCCGCCTTGTCGTTGGTGCCCGAGGCGCGGCCGCCGCCGAAGGGCTGCTGGCCGACGATCGAGCCGGTCGGGCGGTCGTTGATGTAGAAGTTGCCGGCCGCGAAGCGGAGCTTCTCGGAGACCTCGGCGACGACCTGCCGGTCCTTGGCGAGCACGGCGCCGGTCAGCGCGTACGCCGAGGCCGACTCCATCTGCTCCACGGTCGCGTCGAAGTCGGCGTCCTCGTAGACGTGGACCGCGATGATCGGGCCGAAGTACTCGGTCTTGAAGACGTCGTTCTCCGGGTCCGAGCAGGCGATGACGGTCGGGCGGACGAAGTAGCCCACCGAGTCGTCGTACGTGCCGCCCGCGACGATCTCACAGGTCGGGTCCTGCTTGGCGGCGTCGATCGCGGCCTTGTTCTTGGCGAAGGAACGCTCGTCGATGACGGCGCCGATGAAGTTCGACAGGTCGCTCACGTCGCCCATGGTCAGGCCCTCGACCTCGGCGGCCAGCTCGTCCTTGAAGCCGTTCTCCCAGGTGGAGCGGGCGATGTAGGCGCGCGAGGCCGCGGAGCACTTCTGGCCCTGGTACTCGAAGGCGCCCCGGGTGATGGCGGTCTTCAGGATCGCCGGGTCCGCGGTCGGGTGCGCGACGATGAAGTCCTTGCCGCCGGTCTCGCCGACCAGCCGCGGGTAGGAGCGGTACTTCTCGATGTTCTCGCCGACCGACTTCCACAGGTACTGGAAGGTCCTGGTCGAGCCGGTGAAGTGGACGCCTGCCAGCTCCGGGTGCGGCAGCGCGACCTCGGAGACCTCCTTGCCGTCACCGGTGACGAGGTTGATCACGCCCTTGGGCAGACCGGCCTCCTCCAGGAGCTGCATGAGCAGGATCGCGGAGTGGGTCTGGGTGGGGGACGGCTTCCAGACCACCACATTGCCCATGAGGGCGGGGGCGGTGGGCAGGTTGCCGGCGATCGCGGTGAAGTTGAACGGCGTGATCGCGTAGACGAAGCCCTCCAGCGGGCGGTGGTCCAGGCGGTTCCAGACGCCGTTCGGCTGCATGGGCGGCTGCTCCTGGAGCAGCTCGCGCGCGAAGTGCACGTTGAAGCGCCAGAAGTCCACCAGCTCACAGGGCGCGTCGATCTCGGCCTGCTGGGCGGTCTTGGACTGGCCGAGCATCGTCGAGGCGGCGATCGTCTCGCGCCACGGGCCCGACAGCAGGTCGGCGGCCTTCAGCAGGATCGCCGCACGGTCGTCGAAGGACATCGCGCGCCAGGCCGGGGCCGCGGCCAGCGCCGCGTCGACCGCCTCCTGCGCGTCGGCCTTGGTGGCGTTGGCGTACGTACCCAGCACGGCCTTGTGGTTGTGCGGCTGGACGACGTCGAAGCGCTCACCGCCGCCCATCCGCTTCTCCCCGTTGATCGTCATCGGGAGGTCGATGGGGTTCTCGGCGAGCTCCTTGAGCTTCGCCTCCAGGCGGGCGCGCTCCGGGGAGCCGGGGGCGTAGCCGTGCACCGGCTCGTTGTACGGGGCGGGGACGTGGGTCACAGCGTCCATGGCGGCCGTGTCTCCTTCTGTCGGGTGCGGGTGCGGAGTCTGGGGTGCGGGCCGGTCCGGGGGCGGGGCCGGCCCCGGGGCGTCAGCCGCGGGTGAGCAGCGAACGGGCGAAGAACGCGAGGTTCGCGGGGCGCTCGGCGAGCCGGCGCATGAAGTAGCCGTACCAGTCGGTGCCGTAGGCGATGTAGACGCGCATGCGGTGGCCTTCCGCGGCGAGCCGGCGGTACTCGCCCTCCCGGATGCCGTAGAGCATCTGGAACTCGTAGTCCTCGTTCTTGCGGCCGGCGCGGAAGGCGAGGTCCTGGGCGATGGCGACCATCCGCGGGTCGTGCGAGCCGACCATCGGATAGCCCTCGCCCGCCATCAGGATCTTCAGGCAGCGGACGTACGCCTTGTCCACCTCGGCCTTGTCCTGGAAGGCGACGGTGGCGGGCTCCTTGTACGCGCCCTTCACCAGCCTCACCCGTGAACCTTCCCCGGCCAGCGCGCGGCAGTCGTCCTCGGTGCGGAAGAGGTAGGACTGCAGGACGGCGCCGGTCTGCGGGAAGCGCTCGCGCAGCTCGCCGAGGACGGCGAGGGTGGAGTCCACGGTGGTGTGGTCCTCCATGTCCAGGGTGACGGTCGTGCCGATCGCGGCGGCGGCCTCGACGACCGGGGTGACGTTCTTCAGGGCCAGCTCGTGGCCGCCGGGCAGGGCCTGCCCGAAGGCGGAGAGCTTGACCGACATCTCGGCCCGGGTGCCGAGGCCGAGCGGCGTCAGGCCCTCGACCAGCTCCAGGTAGGCGTCGCGGTTGCGGAGCGCCTGCGCGGGGTCGGTGATGTCCTCGCCCAGCACGTCCAGGGTGACCTCCAGGCCGGAGTCGGCCAGGGAGCGGACGGCGGGGACGGTGTCGCCCAGGGTCTCGCCCGCGACGAAGCGGTCGACGACGGGGCGGGTGACCGGCGCGGCCGAGACGAGACGGCGCATTTTGTCGCTGCGCGCTGCGGCGAGGATCACGGGACCCAGCACGGGACACCTCCACGGTTCACGGATGACAGATGCCGGGCACGCGGGGCGCCGGCAGGTCGAGCCACCAGAAACGTAAGTTTCACGGTACGTCGGCAGCCATCGACAGCTGTCACGCCTTCGTGTCCGGGATCTCAGACAGATGTATGAGAATGTGCCGTGACAGCTGACGCAGAGGTGACCGGAGAGGAGCCAGGCGGGGCATGCCAGGGGACTACGAGCAGCTGGTGGACGAGATCTCGGCGGCGCTGGGCGCGCCCGCGACGCTGGAGGACCGGGACTTCCGGCTGATCGCGTTCGGCGCGCACGAGGGCGACGACGACTCGATGATGGACCCGGTGCGGACCCGGTCGATCCTGCAGCGCCGGTCCACGGCGGCGGTCCGCGCCTGGTTCGAGGGGTTCGGCATCGCCCGCGCCAAGTACGCGCTGCGCATCCCGCCGGACCCGGCGGCCGGGGTCTTCAAGGGCCGCATCTGTCTGCCCGTGCGCCACCACGGCATCGTGCACGGGTACGTCTGGCTGCTGGACGACGGGCACCTCAGCAATCTGGAGCTGGGCGGGCGCGGCACGCCGCCCGATCCGCGCATCGAGCAGGCGATGGAGACCGCGGCGCGGATCGGCGCGCTGCTGGCGGCGGAGGCCCGGGCCGGTGCCGAACTGGGCGATCTGCTGCGGGAGTTGCTGCTGAGCGGCGCGTCGGAGCGGCAGGGTGCGGCCGAGGCGCTGCGCGGCGCGCTGCGGCCCGGTGCGGC
>NZ_JBEPFC010000104.1:0-26304 GCF_040301705.1 Streptomyces sp. NPDC000151
CGACGCGCTGGCCGCGGTACTCGGCCGGCCCCGGGCCGAGGCGCTGCTGCTGCTCGCGGAGGAGCACACCACCAGCGGGCTCGCCCGGCGGCTCGGCGTCAGCAACGCCAGCGCCTCCGCGCACGCCGCCGCGCTGCGCGGCGCGGGACTGCTCACCACGGTCCGCGCCGGCCGGGCGGTACTGCATCGGCGCACCCCGCTCGGCACGCTGCTGATACGGGGCCGGACATGACGAAGGCCCGGCCTGCTTCCGCAGACCGGGCCTTCACCGTTGGGGTGAGTAACGGGACTTGAACCCGCGACATCCTGGACCACAACCAGGTGCTCTACCAGCTGAGCTATACCCACCATGACCGGTGCTGTGTGGTGTCTTGTTCCCCACCGGCTGAAGAAAAGTGTACAGGGTCCGAAGGGGTGCTCGCTCCCGGCTTTCCCCCCTGCCGGGAGCGAGCTGCGTCACTGTCCGCCCGCGCGCTGCGCCTCGTGGGTCTCAGCGGGCAGGACGTGCTTGGCCGCGATCGCCTTCGCGGTGTCGGAGTCGGGCCCCGGCTGCGGCACGAAGACCGCCTCCCGGTAGTACCGAAGCTCCGCGATCGACTCGCGGATGTCGGCGAGCGCCCGGTGGTTGCCGTTCTTCTCCGGGCTGTTGAAGTACGCCCTCGGATACCAGCGCCGGGCCAGCTCCTTGACCGACGAGACATCGACGATCCGGTAGTGGAGGTAGTCCTCCAGCTCCGGCATGTCGCGCAGCAGGAAGCCGCGGTCGGTGCCGACGGAGTTGCCGCACAGCGGGGCCTTGCCCGGCTCCGGTACATGACTCTTGATGTAGTCCATGACCTGCCGCTCGGCGTCGGCGAGGGTCGTCCCGCCGTCCAGCTCCGCCAGCAGTCCCGAGGTGGTGTGCATCTCACGCACCACCTCGGGCATGGTCTCCAGGGCCTCGGCGGGGGGACGGATCACGATGTCCACCCCCTCGCCCAGGATGTTCAGCTCCGAGTCGGTGACCAGTGCGGCCACCTCGATGAGCGCGTCGTTCGCCAGCGAGAGCCCCGTCATCTCGCAGTCGATCCACACCATGCGATCGTTCATGCGTCTCACCCTACGGGGCGCTCCCGCTGGCTGGGCAGCACCGGGCGTCCGGTGGAGCGGCCGACGGCGGGTTCGCCGAGCCGGGACGCGTAGGCGTCCGACTCCGGTTTGCCCGGTTCGTGCGCACCGAACGGAGCGCCGTGACCCGGTACTGAGGCGTGTGCCCCGAAGCGCTCGGCCGCCGGGGTTCCCGTGCGGTCCAGGCGCTCCGGCCGCTCGGCCGAGCGGACCGAGGACCCTGGTGGTTCCCCGGTGCCGTTCTGTGGCCGCCGGGCGCGGTAGGCCGCCCGGTAGGCCGCCGGGGAGGACCCCAGCTGCCGCCGGAAATGACCACGCAGCGCGACGGGGGAGCGGAAGCCGCAGCGGCCCGCCACCTCGTCCACCGAGTAGTCCGACGTCTCCAGCAGACGCTGTGCCTGCAGTACGCGCTGAGTGATCAGCCACTGCAGGGGAGCGCTCCCAGTAAGTGAGCGGAACCGGCGGTCGAACGTCCGGCGGCTCATGTAAGCGCGCGCGGCGAGCGTCTCCACGTCGAACTGCTCGTGGAGGTGCTCCAGCGCCCAGGCGACGACCTCGGCCAGCGGGTCGGCGCCGATCTCCTCTGGTAATGACCTGTCGAGATAGCGCTGGTGCCCCAACTCCGACGCGGTGCGCCGGGGCGGCACGACCAGCCGGCGGGCGAGCGCGTTGGCCGCGTCGGCGCCGTGGTCGGTCCGCACGATGTGGAGGCACAGGTCGATACCGGCGGCCGTGCCCGCGGACGTCAGCACATCGCCGTCGTCGACGAACAGTTCGCGCGGATCGACATGGACGGACGGGTAACGCTTCGCGAGCGTCGGTGCGTACATCCAGTGTGTGGTCGCCGGGCGGCCGTCCAGCAGCCCTGCGGCCGCCAGTACGAACGCGCCCGTGCACAGCCCGACGATGCGGGCCCCTTCTTCGTGCGCGCGCCGGAGTGCGTCCAGCGCGGCAGGTGGTGGTGCCTGGGTGATCGAACGTCAGGCGGGCACCACGACGGTACCTGCCCGGGAGATCGCCTCCAGGCCGTATGGAGCGGAAAGCTCCAGTCCGCCGGTCGTGCGCAAAGGCGCATCTTCGCCCGCGCACACGAGCAATCGGTACCTCGGCACGCCCGCGTCCTGGCGGTCGATGCCGAATACGGAGAGCGGAATGGAGCTCTCGAAAATCGGGCCGCCACTGAAGAGGAGCACCGCGACTACTTCGCGGCGTCGTCGGGCGGCGAGCTTGCGTGCGGCATCTGGTACGGCAGCGGAGTCCTGGCTCATGGCACTAAGCCCCCCTCGGTCGTCTCGCCCTCTCGGTCCTGCACTGTTCCCCCGCCGTGATTGCCAAGATCGAATCTACTGTGTCCCGTGAGGATGGAGTGCCAAGTTCACCACCTGCTGGTAAGTCGATATGGCAACTTGGCGCGAAGCATTCGATCACGAAGCGTTCCACTCGTGGGCCTCGCTGGGAAGTACGCGTCTCGCCCCTGCCCGCCCGTCGTAGGGCACAACCACGCCGTGCGGTCCTTTCCGGCCTGTTCAAAGGCCGGTTGCGGGTCGCTTTTGCCAAGGGATGTGCCGGGGGTCGAACTTGGCTGAAAAGGGTCGCGGGCACTCGTGCGAGCACCGCCGGAGTCGTGCGGAAGCGCCTCAATCCCCCGGCGTGCGCCCCCCGCCATGACGCCCGCCCCGGTGCGCCCCCAGGCCCGTTCTGCCGTGCCGTCCGCGGTGCACGGAGGCCCGTTCGACGGCCAGCCGGGCGGCGGTCCGCTCCGACTGCCGCAGCAGCGCCCGGCAGGCGCACGTGACCGCGGTGAGACCGATGGCGGTACCGGCGGCGCCGACGGGCGACGAACCGCACACGAGAAGGACAAGCGGAACCAGCGCGCAGCTGAACGCGCCCCAGCGGACCACGTCGCTCACGGGGTCCGTCGGCGGGTGCGGCGTACCGGGCAAGGGGGGCTCCTTCCGAGTGCTCCACGCCGACCGCGCGGACCACTAGGACAACGCCGCCGGCCACGGGGAGTCACCGCGTTGGGTACGGACGGAGCAGAGGCGGCGGTACCGGAGCAGAGGCGTCCGTATCGGAGTCGGGGCGTCCGCATGAAGGAGTCGGGGCGTCCGTATGAAGGGGCGGCGGGCCATTGCCAACGGCGCGACGCTCCGGCATGCTCCGGGGAACGTTCGGGGGCGCTGTCCGGTCAAAAGGGACAGTCGCCGTTTACGGAGGCCCTGGGCAGGGGAGGAGTGGCGCCGTACTCTTGGGGTAAGGGGTTGGGAAGATGATTCCCGGCCGTATTGTTCGGCATTGAACCATCGCCGTCGCCCCGCTCTCCGCCCAGCTCAGTCAACTCCCCGAACAAGTCAATCGCCGTTCCCCTCCGCCTCTGGGTACGAGGGCTCCCCTTCGCCGAGACACTCATGGCCGGTCACGAATTCTCTGATCCCGCGGACCGCAAGCAGGTCGCCGATCCGATGGCGGACCTCGAAGCGGCGGAACAGTCACGCCACTCCTGCGACCCCGCCTTCCAGCACGGTGTGGTGGTGGGCTTCGACGGCTCGATGTCCAGCGAACGGGCCCTGGCCTACGCCATCGGCATGGCGCGGCGCTCCGGCTCGGGCCTGATCATCGTTCATGTCGCCAACCGGCTCCCGACGACGGTGTGGGCGGGCTGTGAGCCGCCGGTCTTCGTCGACGTCCCCGACCACCGCACCGAGGTCCTGGGGCTGGAGCTGGCCTGCGCCGACCATCTCTCCGAGCTCTCCTGGATCCTGGTCGAGCGGGGCGGCGACATCTGCCACGAACTGGAGGAGGTCGGCCGGGAGTACGCGGCCGACGCGATCGTGGTCGGCTCCACGCACGGCATCGTCGGGCGGATCTTCGGCTCGGTCGCCGGGCGGCTGGCGCGGCGCGCGCAGCGTCCGGTGATCGTCGTCCCGTGAGGGCCGGCGGCCCTCCTCTTCCGTACGTATTCGGCCTCACCCCTCGTCCACCTGGTGACGTCACCTCGGCGTGACGAGGCGTCATACCCCGGTAGTAGTCGACAAATCTACTGACTCGTAGAGGTGGGTTGTGCGTCGGCGAGGGGTACAAACCTTCACACGACGTGCTGCCGCCCGGGTGTGACGGTTCCCGGGAGGGCGGCATCACTGCCGGCGTTAGGGCGACGCCGGCATCGAAGAGGCGGAGCCTCGCCCGTATGGTGGCGCGAGCGAGGCCCCGCCTCTTTTTGCAGCTCAGCGGGGGTGCGGGGTTACTCCACCGTCACCGACTTCGCCAGGTTGCGGGGCTTGTCGATGTCGCGGCCGAGGGCCAGGGCCGTGTGGTAGGCGAGGAGTTGGAGCGGAATGCCCATGAGGATGGGGTCCAGCTCGGGCTCGTTCTTCGGTACCACGATCGTGTGGTCGGCCTTCTCCTGCTCGGCGTGCGCGACGGCGAGGATGCGGCCGCTGCGGGCCTTGATCTCCTCCAGCGCCGCGCGGTTCTTCTCCAGCAGGTCGTCGTCCGGGACGATCGCCACGGTCGGCATCGCCGGCTCGATGAGCGCCAGCGGACCGTGCTTCAGCTCGGAGGCCGGGTACGCCTCGGCGTGGATGTAGGAGACCTCCTTGAGCTTCAAGGACGCCTCGCGCGCCACCGGGTAGCCGCGGACCCGCCCGATGAACATCATCGACTTCGCATCCGCATACAGTTCGGCGAGCTTCTTGATCTCGGCTTCGCCGGCCAGGATCTCGGTGATCTGCGCGGGCAGCCGGCGCAGGCCGTCGATGATCCGCTTGCCGTCGGCGACCGACAGGTCGCGGATGCGGCCCAGGTGCAGCGCGAGCAGCGCGAAGGAGACCACCATGTTGGTGAAGCACTTGGTGGAGACCACGCAGACCTCGGGCCCGGCGTGCACGTAGATGCCGCCGTCGGTCTCCCGGGCGATCGCCGAGCCGACGACGTTCACCAGGCCCAGCACGCGTGCGCCCTTGCGCTTGAGCTCCTGGACGGCGGCGAGCACGTCGTAGGTCTCACCGGACTGCGAGACCGCCACGTACAGCGTGTCGGGGTCCACGACCGGGTTGCGGTACCGGAATTCGGAGGCGGGCTCGGCGTCCGAGGGGATGCGGGCCAGCTCCTCGATCATCTGCGCGCCGATCTGGCCCGCGTGGTACGAGGTGCCGCAGCCCAGGATCTTGACCCGGCGGACGCCGCGCGCCTCGCGCGGGTCCAGGTTGAGGCCGCCCAGGTGCACGGTGGAGAAGCGGTCGTCGATCCGGCCGCGCAGCGCGCGGTCCACCGCGTCCGCCTGCTCGGAGATCTCCTTGTGCATGTACGTGTCGTGCGCGCCCATGTCGTAGGACTCGGCGGCGTACTCGACGGTCTCCGGGGAGGACGTCGTGCGCGAGCCCTCGGTGGTGTACGTGCGGTAGTCGTCGGCCTTCAGGGTGGCCATCTCGCCGTCGTCCAGGGTGACGACCTGGCGGGTGTGCGAGACCAGCGCGGCGACGTCGGAGGAGACGAACATCTCCTTCTCGCCGATGCCCAGCACGACCGGGGAGCCGTTGCGCGCGACCACGATGCGGTCGGCGAAGTCGGCGTGCAGCACGGCGATGCCGTACGTGCCCTCGATGTGCCGCAGCGCCTCGCGGACCTTCTCCTCCAGCGTGGCGGCCTGCGAGCGGCCGATGAGGTGCGCGAGGACCTCGGTGTCGGTCTCGGAGGCGAACTCCACGCCGTCGGCGGTCAGCTTCGCGCGCAGCTCGGCGGCGTTGTCGATGATGCCGTTGTGGACGAGGGCGACCTTGCCCTCGGCGTCCAGGTGCGGGTGGGCGTTCTCGTCGTTCGGCGCGCCGTGGGTGGCCCAGCGGGTGTGGGCGATGCCGGTGGTGCCGGCGAAGCGCTTCGGCAGCCGCGACTCCAGCTCGCGGACCCGGCCCTTGGCCTTGGCGGTCTTCAGCCCGCCGGCCTTGCCGGAGGCGTGGATGGCGATGCCGGCGGAGTCGTAACCGCGGTACTCCAGGCGCTGCAGGCCCTCAAGGAGCAGCGGCGCGACATCGCGTTTGCCGATATAACCGACGATTCCACACATGTGGGTTGACCCTCCCGGATTGACGGTGCGTAGGTGCCCGGCGTCTCAGCCGTAGACGAGGCGGCGCAGCTGGCGTATCGAGAGCTCGGGCGGGGCCACGGCGCGGTGCGGCAGCTCGTGGGCGATCCGCTCGAAGATGGCGTCGTTGCGCAGGCCCTGTGCCTGCAGTTCGCGGTGTCTGCGGCGCACGAACGTCTCGGCCGTCTCGTCGAAGTACGCGAGCACGTCCTGGATCACCCGGACGGCCTCGCCGCGCTGCAGCGGCGTACTGCGTACCAGGTGTTCTACGAGGTCCTCGTGGGACGGACGGCGATCGAGCACTCGTCGATAGTGCGGTGCCGGACGCGCTTTCGCAAGAAATCTGCCCGCTTTCGGGCAAACGGCCGTCCGCCAGGGGTGGATATTGGTCTACACCTTGACCCTTCGTGTGGCGCACGGTACGCAAGGTGAGCGTTCGGTTGCTCCATGCCCTGCACGAAGCCTGCCGAAGGGATCACCCGTGTCACTCGTCAGACCGTACAGACTGTTCTGTTCCCTCTTTTTGGTGGCCGCGGCCGGCCTGGGTACGGCGGGCGCCGCCCCCGCGGCCGGGCGCCCCGCCGCGGACCCCGTGCCCCTCGACCGGCTCGTGCCCGCACCCGTTTCCGTCCGGCCCGCGCACGGCTCCTACGCGCTCACCGCCCGTACCGCCATCCGCGTCCCCGGCGCCACCGCCGAGTCGAAGAAGGTCGCCGGCTACCTCGCGGACGTGCTGCGGCCGTCCACCGGGTACGCGCTGCCCGTCACGACCCGCGGCGGCGGCGACGGCATCGTGCTCCGGCTGGGTGCCAAGGGGCTGGGGGAGGAGGGCTACCGGCTGACCGTCACCGGCCGCGCGGTGACCCTCAGCGCGAGCCGCCCGGCCGGCCTCTTCCACGGCGTCCAGACGCTGCGCCAGCTGCTGCCTGCCGCTGCGGAGCGCCGTACGAAGCAGCCAGGGCCCTGGGCGATCGCCGCCGGAACGGTCACCGACACCCCGCGCTACGCCTACCGCGGCGCGATGCTGGACGTCTCCCGGCACTTCTTCTCCGTCGAGAAGGTCAAGCGCTACATCGACCAGCTCGCCCTCTACAAGATCAACAAGCTGCACCTGCACCTCTCCGACGACCAGGGCTGGCGCATCGCGATCGACTCCTGGCCCCGGCTGACCACGTACGGCGGCTCCACCCAGGTCGGCGGCGGCCCCGGCGGTTACTACACCAAGGCCGACTACAAGGAGATCGTCCGGTACGCGCAGAGCCGCTATCTGACCGTCGTCCCCGAGATCGACATGCCGGGCCACACCAACGCGGCCCTCGCCTCGTACGCCCAGCTGAACTGCGACGGTACGGCCCCGCCGCTCTACACCGGTACGAACGTCGGCTTCAGCTCCTTCTGCGTGCCGAATCAGGTGACGTACGACTTCGTGGACGACGTCCTCCGCGAGCTCGCGGCGATGACCCCGGGCCCGTACCTCCACATCGGCGGCGACGAGGCGCACTCCACGAGCCACGAGGACTACGTCACCTTCATGAACAAGGTGCAGCCGGTGGTCGCGAAGTACGGCAAGACGGTGATCGGCTGGCACCAGCTGACCGGCGCGACGCCCGTGAAGGGCGCGGTGGCGCAGTACTGGGGCTACGACGCGACAGCCGCGGCCGAGAAGGCGCAGGTGGCCGACGCGGCGAAGAAGGGGACGCGGCTGATCCTCTCGCCCGCCGACCGGGCCTACCTGGACATGAAGTACACCAAGGACACCAAGCTCGGCCTGAGCTGGGCCGGATACGTCGAGGCGCAGCGCTCGTACGACTGGGACCCGGGCAGCTACCTCCCGGGCGCCCCGGCCGGCTCCGTCCTCGGCGTCGAGGCGCCGATGTGGTCCGAGACGCTCTCGGAGAGCGACCAGGTGGAGTACATGGCCTTCCCGCGGCTCCCCGGCATCGCGGAGCTGGGCTGGTCGCCGGCGAGCACGCACGACTGGGACACCTACAAGGTGCGCCTCGCGTCCCAGGGTCCGCGCTGGGACGCGATGGGCATCGACTACTACAGGTCGCCGCAGGTGCCGTGGCCTACCGATTGATGGTCACAGCCCCATCTCCCGCGCGATCAGCATCCGCTGGACCTCGCTCGTGCCCTCGCCGATCTCCAGGATCTTGGAGTCGCGCCACATGCGGGCGACCGGGTACTCGTTCATGAAGCCGTAGCCGCCGTGGATCTGGGTGGCCTCGCGGGCGTTGGTGACCGCGATCTCCGAGGAGTACAGCTTCGCCAGCGCGGCCTCCTTCTTGAAGCGCTCGCCGTGCACCAGGCGGGAGGCCGCGTCGCGCCACGCCAGCCGGGAGGTGTGGGCGCGCATCTCCATGTCGGCGAGCTTGAACTGGATGGCCTGGTTCTCCCCGATCGGCTTCCCGAAGGACTTCCGCTCCTTGGCGTACCGCAGCGACTCGTCCACGCAGCCCTGCGCGAGGCCCGTGGCCAGCGCCGCGATGGCGATCCGGCCCTCGTCCAGGATGCGCAGGAACTGGGCGTAGCCGCGGCCCTCCTCGCCCAGCAGGTTGGCCGCGGGGACGCGGACGTCGGTGAAGGACAGCTCGCGGGTGTCGGAGGCGTTCCAGCCGACCTTGGAGTACGGCGCCGCGACCGTGAAGCCGGGGGTTCCGGACGGCACGATGATCGCGGAGATCAGCGGGCGGCCGTCCTCCTTGTGACCGGTCACCGCCGTGACCGTCACCAGCCCCGTGATGTCCGTCCCCGAGTTGGTGATGAAGCACTTGCTGCCGTTGATCACCCACTCGTCGGTGGCCGCGTCGAGACGGGCCGTGGTGCGCGTCCCGCCCGCGTCGGAGCCGGCCTCCGGCTCGGTCAGCCCGAACGCGCCGAGCATCTCGCCCGAGCACAGCTTCGGCAGCCAGGTCTGCTTCTGCTCCTCCGTGCCGAAGTGGTAGATCGGCATGGCGCCGAGCGAGACGCCGGCCTCCAGCGTGATCGCCACCGAGGAGTCGACCCGCGCCAGCTCCTCCAGCGCGATGCCCAGGGCCAGGTAGTCGCCCCCCATCCCGCCGTACTGCTCGGGGAACGGCAGCCCGAACAGGCCCATCCGGCCCATGTCGCGGACTATCTCGTACGGGAACTGGTGGTTCTCGTAGTACTCGCCGATCTTCGGGGCGACGACGTCGTGCGCGAACGCCTCGACCGTGGTGCGCAGTTCTTCCAGCTCGGCGGGGAGTCGGTGGTCCAGGGACATGGGGGTCACTCCTTGTGGGAGTCGAGGGGAGTAAGGGCGCGGACGGTGCGGGACGGGCTCGGCCGGCCCAGCCGGCCGGCCATCCACACGCTCGTGGCGGTCAGCCGGTCCAGGTCGACCCCGGTCTCGATGCCGAGGCCCTGGAGCATCCACACCAGGTCTTCCGTGGCGAGGTTGCCGGTGGCGCTCTTGGCGTACGGGCAGCCGCCCAGGCCGCCCGCCGAGGCGTCGACGGTGGTGACGCCGTGCTGCAGCGCGGCCAGGGTGTTGGCCAGCGCCTGTCCGTAGGTGTCGTGGAAGTGGACGCCGAGCACGTCCGTGCCGACGCCCGCTTCGTTCAGGGCGTTCAGCAGGGCGGTGACGTGGCCGGGCGTGGCGACGCCGATGGTGTCGCCCAGGCTCAGTTCGTCACAGCCCTGGTCCAGCAGCGCGCGGCAGACCCGTACGACCTGGGCGAGGGGCACCGGGCCCTCCCAGGGGTCGCCGAAGCACATGGAGAGGTAGCCGCGGACGTGCGCGCCCGCCTCCTTGGCGCGGGCGACGACCGGCGCGAACATCGCCAGCGCCTCGTCGACCGTGCGGTTGAGGTTGGCCTTGGCGAAGGACTCGGTCGCGCTGCCGAAGACGGCGATCCGGTCCGCGCCGAGGGTCAGCGCCCGGTCCAGGCCGCGCTCGTTCGGTACGAGCACGGGCAGCCGTACGTCCTTCCCGAGGTCGCGCACCATTGGGAACAGCCGCTCGGCGTCGGCCAGTTGGGGCACCCACTTGGGGTGTACGAAGCTGGTCGCCTCGACCGTGTCCAGGCCCGCGGCCGCCAAGCGGCGGATGAACTCCGCCTTGACCTCGGTCGGTACCACGGTCTGTTCGTTCTGCAGCCCGTCCCGCGCGCCGACCTCGTGGATGCGGACCCGGGCGGGCAGGCCGGGCGCGGGGACGGCCATCGGCAGTCCCGCGGGTCCCTCGGTCATGACGTCTCCTTGTCCGGAGCGGGCTCCTCGTCGGGGGTGATCACGGCCAGTACCTGGTCCATGGCGACCGTGCTGCCCGGCGTCACGTCCAGTTCGGCGACGGTGCCCGCGTGCGGTGCCGAGATGACGTGCTCCATCTTCATCGCCTCGACCACCAGCAGCCCCTGACCTGCGGTGACGTGGTCACCGACGGCGGCCTTGACGACCGTGACCGTGCCGGGCATCGGGGCGGTGAGGGAGTCGGCGCCGTGCACCCCGGCCGCGCCGCTGAGCGTGGCCGCCACCGGGTCGTAGTCCTGCACGTGCCAGGCGTCGCCGTCCCGGCCGAGCCAGTCCCCGGCCCGTACGAAGGTGTGCCGCACGCCGTCGACGGTGACCGCGACGCGGTCGGCGGTGACCTGGCCGCTGCCCGTCACCTGTACGGGCTCGTGGCCGGGCACCCGCAGCCAGAAGGCGAGGGGAGACGGCTCACCGCCCAGCCGCCAGCCGCTCGGCACGGAGAACGGATCGGTCCAGCCGCCGCCGGACGGGGCCGGTTCCAGCGCGGCCCGGCGCACCGCCGCCCCGGCCGCGTACACCTCCTCGGGCACGTCCTGGTCCACCAGGCCGTCCGCCTCCCGCTCGACCAGCCCGGTGTCCAGCTCCCCGGCCACGACCGCCGGGTGCCCGAGCAGTCGGCGCAGGAAGCCGGTGTTCGTGGGCACGCCGAGGATGACCGTTTCGGCGAGCGCGGCCCGCAGCTTGCGCAGCGCGGTGGCGCGGTCCGGGCCGTACGCGATGACCTTGGAGAGCATGGGGTCGTACAGCGAGCCGACCTCTGTGCCCTCCGACAGCCCGGAGTCGGTCCGGACGCCGTCACCCGACGGCTCGCGCAGCGCGAGGACCGTGCCGCCGGACGGCAGGAAGCCGCGGGACGGGTCTTCCGCGCAGATCCGGGCCTCCACCGCGTGCCCGGTGAGGGTGATGTCCTGCTGTACGTACGGGAGTTCCTCGCCCGCGGCGACCCGCAGCTGCCACTCGACCAGGTCGATGCCTGTGACCAGCTCGGTGACCGGGTGCTCGACCTGGAGTCGGGTGTTCATCTCCATGAAGAAGTACGAGGAGGGGGCGTCGCCGGGGACGATGAACTCGATGGTGCCCGCGCCCCGGTAGGCGCAGGAGCGGGCCGCCTGGACGGCCGCCTCGCCCATCGCCGCGCGCGTCGCCTCGTCCAGCAGGACGCTCGGCGCCTCCTCGATGATCTTCTGGTGGCGGCGCTGGAGGGAGCACTCGCGCTCCCCGAGGTGGACGACATTGCCGTGGCCGTCGGCGAGCACCTGTATCTCGATGTGCCGGGGGCGGTCGACCCAGCGCTCGACGAGGAGGGTGTCGTCGCCGAACGAGCCGCGGGCCTCGCGCCGCGCCGCGGCGATCTCGTCGGCCAGCAGCGCCTCGTCCCGTACGAGCCGCATGCCCTTGCCGCCGCCGCCCGCCGAGGGCTTCAGCAGCACCGGCATGCCGATCTCCCGTGCCGCCGCGGCCAGTTCGGCGTCGGTCAGGCCGCTGCCGGACGAGCCCGGTACGACGGGAACGCCCGCGGCGCGCACCGTCTCCTTCGCCCGGATCTTGTCGCCCATCAGGTCGATGGCGTCGGCCGACGGGCCGATGAAGACCAGCCCGGCGTCCGTGACAGCGCGCGCGAAGGCGGCGTTCTCGGCGAGGAAGCCGTAGCCGGGGTGGATCGCCTCGGCGCCGCTGCGCCGGGCGGCGTCCAGCAGCGCGTCGATGCGCAGATAGCTTTCTGCGGCGGCCGGCGGGCCGATCCGCACGGCCGTGTCCGCCTCCCGTACGTGCCGGGCGTCCGCGTCCGCGTCGCTGAAGACGGCGACCGAGCGGATGCCCAGGGAGCGCAGGGTACGGATCACGCGGACGGCGATCTCGCCGCGGTTGGCGACCAGAACAGTGCTGAACATGGTGGAGGTCCTCACATCCGGAAGACGCCGAAGGCGGGGTCGGTCAGCGGGGCGTTGGCGCAGGCGGTGAGGGCCAGACCCAGCACCTGCCGGGTCTCCATCGGGTCGATCACGCCGTCGTCCCAGAGCCGCGCCGTCGCGTAGTAGGCGTTGCCCTGCGTCTCGTACTGCTCGCGGATGGGGGCCTTGAAGGCGTCCTCCTCCTCGGCGGGCCACTCCTCGCCGCGCGCTTCGAGCTGGTCGCGCTTGACCGTGGCGAGGACGGACGCCGCCTGCTCGCCGCCCATGACGGAGATCTTGGCGTTCGGCCACATCCACAGGAAGCGGGGGGAGTACGCGCGGCCGCACATGGAGTAGTTGCCCGCGCCGTACGAACCGCCGATCACGACGGTCAGCTTCGGCACCCGTGTGCAGGCCACCGCCGTGACCATCTTGGCGCCGTGTTTGGCGATGCCGCCCGCTTCGTAGTCCCTGCCGACCATGAAGCCGGAGATGTTCTGCAGGAAGACGAGTGGGATGCCGCGCTGGTCGCACAGCTCGATGAAGTGCGCGCCCTTCTGCGCCGACTCGGAGAAGAGGATGCCGTTGTTGGCGACGATGCCGACCGGGTGGCCGTGCAGGTGCGCGAAGCCGGTGACCAGCGTCTGGCCGTACTCGGCCTTGAACTCCGCGAAGCGCGAGCCGTCGACGAGCCGGGCGATGACTTCACGGACGTCGTAGGGGGTGCGGGAGTCGGTGGGGACCATGCCGTACAGCCCCGCCGGGTCCGCCTTGGGCTCCTCCACCGTCCGTACGGTCCAGGGGAGCGGCGCGCGCTCGCCGAGCGTCCCGACGATCGTGCGGACGATCCGCAGCGCGTGCGCGTCGTCCTCGGCGAGGTGGTCGGTGACGCCGGAGGTACGGGAGTGCACCTCGCCGCCGCCCAGCTCCTCGGCCGTGACGACCTCGCCGGTCGCGGCCTTCACCAGCGGCGGGCCGCCGAGGAAGATCGTGCCCTGGTTCCGCACGATCACCGCCTCGTCGCTCATCGCGGGGACGTACGCGCCGCCGGCCGTGCACGAGCCGAGGACCGCCGCGATCTGCGGAATCCCGGCGCCGGACATCCGGGCCTGGTTGTAGAAGATCCGCCCGAAGTGCTCGCGGTCCGGGAAGACCTCGTCCTGCATCGGCAGGAAGGCGCCGCCGGAGTCGACGAGGTAGACGCAGGGGAGACGGTTCTCCAGGGCCACTTCCTGGGCGCGGAGGTGCTTCTTGACCGTCATCGGGTAGTACGTGCCGCCCTTGACCGTGGCGTCATTGGCGACGATCACCACCTCGCGGCCGCTCACCCGGCCGATCCCCGCAATGACGCCCGCCGCCGGGGCCGCGTCCCCGTACATCCCGTCCGCCGCCAGCGGGGCCAGCTCCAGGAAGGGGGAGCCGGGGTCCAGCAGGGCGTCCACCCGGTCCCGGGGCAGCAGCTTGCCGCGCGCGGTGTGCCGCGCCCTGGCCTTCTCGCCGCCGCCCAGCCGGGCCGCCGCGAGCTTTGCGCGCAGCCGGCCAACGAGCTCGCGGTGCGCGGCCTCGTTGGCCCGCCAGGAATCCGCCGCCGGATCGGCGGCGCTCCCCAGCACCGGTGCCTGCTCCATCGTCCACCCGCCCCTTGTTCAGTGGTCGCTGTTACTGGTCGCTTCGTGGTCGCTTTGGTGGTCACTGTTAATGGTCGTTAACGGCGTTCGCCTTCAGGTTAACGAGCACTAACCCGCCTGTCTACAATTGGAGCCATGAGCAGCACCAAGGCCCCCGCCACCGTCAGCCGCCGCGAGCAGATCCTCAAAGAGGCCGCCCGGCTCTTCGCCGAGCGCGGCTTCCACGGCGTCGGCGTGGACGAGATAGGAGCCGCGGTCGGGATCTCCGGTCCCGGCCTGTACCGCCACTTCGCCGGCAAGGACGCGATGCTCGCCGAGCTGCTGGTCGGCATCAGCGAGCGGCTGCTGGACGGCGGCCGGCTGCGGGTCGCCGACGGCGGCGAGAGCGCCGAGGAGGTGCTGCACGCGCTGATCGAGGGGCACATCGACTTCGCCCTGGACGACCGCCCGCTGATCACCGTGCACGACCGGGAGCTGGACCGGCTGCGCGAGGCGGACCGCAAGCGGGTGCGCCAGCTGCAGCGCCAGTACGTCGAGCTGTGGGTCGAGGTCGTCCGCGAGGTCTACCCGGCCTGCACGGAGTCCGAGGCGCGCGCCGCCGTGCACGCCGTCTTCGGCCTGCTGAACTCCACGCCGCACCTGAGCCCGCGGGCCAGCCTGCCGCCCCGCACGGCCACCGAGGCGCTGCTCAAGCGGCTGGCGCTGGGCGCGCTCGCGGCGGCGGCGGACCCGGACCGGCAGCCGATGGGGTGATCCCCTTCACGTGGTCGCACGCTGATTGAACCCTGGACAGCCGACGTGACTGCCCGGTAGCTTTCGCTGAGCAAGCGCTTAGACAGCGTAGTGAGTCGGGATTGGCCAGGAGGCGGTTGTGCAGCGGACGGTATTCAACGAGGACCACGAGGCGTTCCGGGACACCATCCGCGCCTTCATCGAGGGCGAGGTCGTGCCCGTCTACGACGAGTGGTTCGCCGCCGGGCAGGTGCCCCGCGAGTTCTACTCCAAGCTCGCCGAGCTGGGCCTCTTCGGCATCAACGTCCCCGAGGAGTTCGGCGGCGCCGGCCTCGACTCGCACAAGTTCGAGGCGATCCAGTACGAGGAGACCGCCCGCGCGGGCGTCAACTTCGGCGGCTCCGGCGTGCACGTGCTGCTCGCCCTGCCGTACATCAAGATGCTCGCCACCGACGAGCAGAAGAAGCGCTACCTGCCGAAGTTCGTCTCCGCCGAGGAGATGTGGGCGCTGGCGATGACCGAGCCGGGCACCGGCTCCGACCTCGCGGGCATGAAGACCACCGCCAAGCTCTCCGAGGACGGCACCCACTACGTCCTCAACGGCGCCAAGACCTTCATCACCGGCGGCGTGCACGCCGACCGCGTCATCGTGTGCGCCCGCACGTCCGCCCCGAAGGAGGACGACCGCCGCTTCGGCATCTCCCTCTTCGCCGTCGACACCAAGTCCGAGGGCTACTCCGTCGGCCGCAAGCTGGACAAGCTGGGCCTGCGCACCTCCGACACCGCCGAGCTGGCGTTCGTCGACGTGAAGGTGCCGGCCGAGGACCTGCTCGGCGAGGAGAACAAGGGCTTCCACTACCTCGGCAAGAACCTGCCGTCCGAGCGCTGGGGCATCGCCTACGGCGCGTACGCGCAGGCCAAGGCCGCCGTCCGGTTCGCGCAGCAGTACGTCCAGGACCGCACCGTCTTCGGTAAGACCGTCGCGTCCTTCCAGAACACCAAGTTCGAGCTGGCCGCCTGCCAGGCCGAGGTGGACGCCGCCGAGGCCGTCGCCGACCGCGCCCTGGAGGCCCTGGACGCGGGCGAGCTGACCGCGGCCGAGGCCGCCTCCGCCAAGCTCTTCTGCACCGAGGTCGCGCACCGCGTCATCGACAAGTGCCTCCAGCTGCACGGCGGCTACGGCTACATGAACGAGTACCCGATCGCGCGTCTGTACGCGGACAACCGCGTCAACCGCATCTACGGCGGCACCAACGAGGTCATGAAGTCGATCATCGCGAAGTCGATGGGCCTCTAGGCTGCCCGCGTGAACGACGCACTCCAGTCCCTCCTCGACCTGCTCACCCTGGAGCAGATCGAGGAGGACATCTACCGCGGGCAGTCACGCGCCGCCGTGGTCCCCCGGGTCTTCGGCGGCCAGGTGGCGGCCCAGGCGCTGGTCGCGGCGGGCCGTACGGTCCCCGCCGACCGCCCGCCGCACTCCCTGCACGCGTACTTCCTGCGCCCCGGGGACCCCGGCGCGCCGATCGTCTACACCGTCGACCGCATCCGCGACGGCCGGTCCTTCACCACCCGCCGGGTCGTCGCCGTCCAGCACGGCCAGCAGATCTTCCACCTCACCGCGTCCTTCCACGCGCACGAGGAGGGCCTGGAGCACCAGGAGCCGATGCCGAAGGTGCCGGACCCGCTGACCCTGCCGACCGCCGCCGAGATGCTGCCCCGGTACGCCGACCGGTTCGTGGCCGAGGGCGTGGCCGAGCGGCTGCTGGAGGCCCGGGCCGCGGTCGACCTGCGGTACGTGGACGCGCCGCCGTTCGCCACCGCCGGTGAGGTGCGCGAGCCCCGCTCCCAGGTCTGGTTCCGTACCCAGGGCAAGCTCGACGGCGACACCGGCATCCCCCGGCCGCTGCTCGACATCTGCCTGGTCACCTACGTCTCCGATATGACGCTGCTGGACTCCGTGCTGCTCGCCCACGGGCGCGGCGGCTGGGCGGTCGGCGACGTGGTCGGCGCGAGCCTGGACCACGCGATGTGGTTCCACCGGCCGGTGCGCGCCGACGAGTGGCTGCTGTACGACCAGGAGTCGCCGACCGCACAGGGCGGCCGGGGCCTGGGCAAGGGCCGGATCTTCACGGCCGAGGGACAGCTCGCGGTCTCGGTGATCCAGGAGGGCGTGATCCGCACGCCGCGCGCCTGAGAGCCTGAGTCCTCCCAGGAGGGACGGCCCTCATCGGGCATACTCCCGCTTCATGGGCCGGACAGAGGAAGCGCGTGACATGTCCGGAGGGGGCGAGGGCGAGAGCACGGCGACCGTCCTCGTCGCCGCCGGGGCCAACCTCGGCATCGCCGCCGCCAAGGCCGTCGGCGGCGTCCTCAGCGGCTCCAGCGCGATGCTCTCCGAAGCCGCGCACTCCCTCGCCGACACCGTCACCGAGCTGCTGCTGCTCACCGCCCTGAAGCGCAGCGAGAAGCCGGCCGACGAGGACCATCCGCTCGGCCACGGCCAGGAGCGTTACATCTGGGCGCTGCTCGCCTCCGTCGCCACCTTCGTGGGCGGCGCGGTCTTCTCCATCTACGACGGCGTCCACACCCTTACCCACGGCGAGGAGCTGGGCGACCCGCTGGCCTCCTACGTGATCCTCGCCGTCGCCTTCCTCCTGGAGGGCTACTCGCTGCGCACCGGACTGAAGCAGGCGCGCGTGGAGGCGGCCCGCTTCGGCGTGCCCCTGGGCCAGTACCTCCACCACACCCCGGACACCGCGGTGAAGGCCGTCGTGATGGAGGACTCCGCGGCGCTGGCCGGCCTCCTGCTGGCTGCCGGCGGGCTGCTGGGCGGGCAGCTCACCGGCTCGGGCGTCTGGGACGGCGTGGCGGCGATCCTGATCGGGCTGCTGCTGGTGTACGTCGCGTGGGTACTGGGCCGCAGCAACGCCCGGCTGCTCATCGGGCGCTCGCTGCCGCCCTTCCTGCGGAACGCGGTACGGGAGCAGCTGCGCGAGGTACCGCACGTGGTGGACGTGCTGGAGCTGGTCACGATCGTGCAGGGGCCGCGCGAGGTGCTGATCGCGGCGAAGGTCGACTTCCGTGACATGGCCACCGCCGCGGAGATCGAGTGGGCCTGCGAGGACGCCGAGCGCGCCCTCCGCGCCCGCTTCCCCGCCGTCCGCCGGGTCTTCCTGGACCCGACGCCCGGGGCGGGGCAGCGGCGGCCGGGAAGGGACTGAGCCGCCGCTCAGCCGTCCAGCCCCGCCGCGTGCAGCAGGTAGGCCGTCAGCGGGTCGTAGTAGCGCGGGCTGCGGACGTGGTCGTCCAGGGGGACCGTGACCTGGACGGTGCCCTCCGCCTCGGCCAGGAAGAGCGCCGGGTCGTTCGAGTCCGCGTAGCCGACGGCGTCGATGCCGCGCTGCCCCGCGCAGCCCGCCCAGCCGTGGTCCGCCACCACCAGGTCCGGCAGCGCCTCGCCCGCGGCCTCCAGACCGTCCAGGATCGCCGCCATCGGGGCCGGCGAGTGCGTGTGCCACAGGGTCGCGCCCCGCTCGACCATCGCGACCTGGCCGAACTGGAAGACCACGCCGTCGTCGGCGGTCAGCCCGTCCGGGATCACCACGATGTCGCAGCCCTGCGCCCGCAGCGCGGCGGCCGTGGCGATGTGCACGTCCAGCAGCCCGCCCGGGTGACCGGTCGCGAGGAGCACCCGCCGCCGGCCGGCGGCCGCCTTGCGCAGCACCGCCGCCATCCGGTCCAGCGCGTCCACCGTCAGCTCGGGGTCGATGGTGTCCTGGCCGTGGCGGTGGTCCGGGTCGTCCACGACGCCGCAGCGCTCGGCCATCACGGCGAGCACGTCCTGCTCGTCTCTCCAGCGGTCGCCCAGCTCCAGGCCGAACCAGTAGTGGCGGTCGCCGTTGGCGAGCTTGCGGTAGTGGTCGAGGTTGTTCTCGCGGGGCGTGGCGACGTCACCGGCGATCCGGGTGCGTACGAGGTGCTCGACCAGTTCGGCGCGGCTGGGGGCGGGGGCGGAGGTTATCGGCATGAGGCCCATTGTGCCGGTGCGGATCAGTCCGGGGCGGGGGAGTTCCGCCGCGTGGACACCTCGCGCGGCCCGCCGTGTCTACGATCGCGGTGTTCCGGCGGCTCGGTACGGCGAGGGGGAGCACGGGTGAACGGGCGGGCGGCCAGGCCGCCGTGGCAGGTACGGATCAGGCCGGCGGGCGGCGACGGAGTACTCGGCGGTGGCGTGCTGTGCGCCAACGGAACGGTGCTGACCTGCGCACATGTCGTCGGACCCGGGGGCGGAGGGGACGGCGGGGGCGGCGGGCCGGCCGGGGTCCTGGTCGACTTCCCCTTTCTGGAACGCGGCCACGGCATCCCGGCCGGCATCGTGCTCAGCCGCGCCGAGACCCCGGTCGGCAGCCCGGACGACGTCGCCGTGCTGCGGCCCGCACGCGTACCGGCCGGCGCCTGCGCCGCGCCGCTGGACGAGGTCGACGACCCGGCAGGGCACGGCTTCGACGCGTACGGATTCCCCGCCGGGCACCCCGACGGGGTGTGGGCCACCGGCCGGCTGGACGGCCGCACGGCGGGCGGGCTGATCCAGTTCACCGTGCCGAGCGCACAGGGCTACTCGCCCGCGCGCGGCTTCAGCGGCTCGCCCGTGTGGGACCGGGACGCCCGCGTCGTCGTCGGCATGGTGACTGCCGTCGACCGGGACGCGCGGCTGCGGACCGCGTACGCGGTGCCCGTGGACGGGCTGCGCGCGCACTGGCCGGAGCTGACCGAGCCGTACCCGGTACGGCTGTGGGTGCACGACCCGTACGGCGCGCCCGCCCGGCTGGTGCCGCTGCGCACCACGGGCCGGGACCGGCACACGTACTGGGTGGGGCGGAGCAGCGGTACGGGCACCGAGGCGGACATCCTGCTGGCGTCGCGGGCGCCGCACGTGGTCAGCCGCTGGCACTGCCGGCTCGCGTACGAGTGGGGGCAGTGGTTCGTGGAGCTGCCGGTGGCCGGGCCGCGGGTCTTCGTGCGGCACGTGGGGAACGAACTGCCGCAGCCGGTGCCGCAGGACGGCCGGACGCGGCTGCGCAACGGCGACACGGTCCTGATCGAGGCCGCGCGCCGCTCCGGCGACGCCACTTCCGACGGGGCGCGGGCGCACTGGGAGCTGGAGTTCGTCGACGACGGCCAGACCAGCTCGCTCGGCTGACCCGTTTTCACCCCCCAACTCCCTTACTCACGGGTCGTTTTCGCTATACACCACTCGAAGGAGTGACGGGCGGGAACTTTGGTGCGTGAGATATACGTCACGTCTGGTGAAGAGGCACGCAGAGCCGACTGCGGCCTCAACGCCGCCTGAGGGCAGGGGAGTAGGCGTGAAGAAGCTACGGGGGACGTTCTTCTGGTGCGGGCTGACGGGTGGCGCCCTGGCGGTGCTCCTGGTGTCCACGGGTGTGACGGGCGCGGTGCCGCCGCTGCAGCGGCTGATCGACGGCGGCGGGGCGTCGCGCGCCCTGGCCACCGCGGTGCTGGCGGTCACCCTGTGGGTGCTGCTGATGCTGGGCGTACGGCTGCTGCACAACAGCCGGGAGGCCGCCGGGCTGGCCGCCTACCCCTCCCGCGCCCCGGGCGGCCGGGTGGGCGAGGTGCACGCCATGCTGCGGCAGGCCGCCGAGGACGCCCGCAGGCGGGAGCCGGAGCGCGCCGAGGCCCTGGTCGCCGGCCGCTCGGCGGTGCACGCCGCGCGCGCCGAGACGCCGTACGCGCTCATCCGCGCCCTGGTCTGGGCGCTGCCCGCGCTCGGGTTCATCGGCACCGCCGCCGAGATGGCGCGGTCCATCGGCGGGCTCGGCGGCGCGGTGGCCAGGACCTCGTCGTACGCGGAGCTGAGCCACACCCTCGTGCGGGACGTGATCCCGCCGCTCGCAGGCGCGTTCAGCATCACGCTCTTCGCGCTCGGCAGCAGCGTGGTGTGCCATCTGCTGGTCTCGGTGGTGCACACCCACGAGGAGCGGCTGCTGCTGGCGACGGACGAGCGGGCGCTGGCGGAGCTCGGCCGGGCCGGGCGGACGGCCGCCCGCCCCGACTGGGCGGCGGAGGCCCGGGCGGTGCAGGAACTGGGCGAGTCCATGCGGACGGCGGTGGCGGCGGTGCGCGGGCTCAACACCGAGCTGGAGCGGCTGCGCACGGAGGCGGCCGGGACCCGGCTGGGCGATAACCGCCCGGACCGCTCCGAGGAGATCGTCAGCCGGCTGACCTCCATCGATGCCCAGCTCTCCGGCATCGGCGCCGGGCTGGACCGGGACATGGTCCTCACCCCGGTCCGCGCCCCGCGCGGCGGGGGACCCGGGCACCACAACGGCCGGTACATCCTGCCGGACGGTGACGGCGACGACTTCGGCGGCGGACCCGGCGCTCCCGGACCCGGCGCTCCCGGACCCGGGCCAGGCACGCCGGGCGGCCCGGACGGTCCGCCCCGGCCCCGCGGTCCGCAGAACTTCCGGGGCGGCCCGGACGGCCTCGGCGGCGGCCGTGCGAACGGCGGGCTGTGATGCGCGGACTCGGGGGCCCGCGGAGCTTCGGGGGACGGCGCGGCGACGGCGACGGCGCCCCCGTGGAGCTGCGCTTCATCGACCTGCTGCTCATCATCATCGCCACGCTGATGTTCATGGCCGTGCTGCTCGCCCTGGTCAGCGCGAACGCTTCCCCGGACCGTTCGGACACGAGCCGCCCGCCGCAGATCCGGGTCGCCACCGCGGCGGCCCCGGACGCGGTGGCCGGCAAGCCGTACGCGCTCACGCTCGCCGCGGTCGGCGGCCGCCCGCCGTACCACTGGGCCCGCGCGGCCGGTGAGCTGCCCGAGGGGCTGAAGCTGACCGAGGAGGGCGTGGTCACCGGCCGGGCCCGGAGCGCCTCGGGGCCGGCCGGCGCCGACGAGGCCGCGGCGACCGCCACCGTGCGGGTGCAGGACGCGGCGGGGATGCGCGCGCAGCGCACGCTGCGGCTGGCGGTGGTGCGTGCCGCGCCGGAGGCGGGCTCCCAGCGGCCGAGCCTGCGGGTGGTCGCGAAGACCCTGGCGGTGCCCGAGGGGAAGAAGGGCGCCGAGTACGCCACGCACCACTTCCAGGCGGCGGCGGGCGAGGGCCCGTACGCCTGGCGGGCGGTCGGCGAACTGCCGCCCGGGATACGGCTGTCCGGGGCAGGGGCGCTGAGCGGGACGCCGGAGAAGAGCGGCAGCTTCCTCTTCGCCGTACGGGTCACCGACAGCACGGGCGCGCGCACCGAGCAGGGCGTCCGGATGACGGTCGGCGAGCCGCGGGAGGAGCGGTCGGACAACGACCGGTGGGCGCCCTGGTACGTGTACGCGCTGGCGGCGATCGGCGCGCTCGTGGTCCTGCAGATCCTCAAAGTGATCGTCTTCGGTTCGCGGGGCGGCATCCAACCACCGGTCCGCGGCCTCCGGGGGCTGGGCCGGTGAGATTCCGTACGACGAAAGGGGGTGCACGGTAGATGGGACTGGTGGCGGGAGCCCGGCTCAGCACCGGGCACGAGGTGCGCGAGGTGCGCAGGGGCGGGTTCTCCGAGGTCGGCGTGGTCGAGGGCCGGCTCGGGGAACGGCTCGCGGTGAAGCGCATCCGCGGCGAGATCAGGGAACGGCTGGGCGAGGCGGCCGACCAGGCGTTCCTGCACGAGTGCCAGCTCGCGGTCGCCCGGCTGGGCAACGCCCCGTACACGGCACGGCCGGTGCTGGCCCTGCCCGCGCTCGAACTGACCGGGGAGGGCGCGGCGGAGGGTGACGCGGCGGCCGGGCGGGTGGCGCTGGGACCCGCGCTCTTCATGGAGTACGTCGACGGGCCCTCGCTGGAGGACCTGCTGGCTGCCGGGCGGCTCGCCCCCGGCCAGGCGGCGCGGATCTGCGGCGGGGTGGCCGCGGCGCTCGCCCACGCGCACGAAGCCAAGGTCTGCCACCGCGACATCAAGCCGACGAACGTGCTCCTGACCCGGGGCAACGAAGTACGCCTCATCGACTGGGGGTTGAGCGGCGCCGGCCAGTTCTCCGACGTCACCACCCGCATCGAATTCATCTCCCCGGAGCGCCTCGCGCAGCTGGATCTCGCCGAGCCGCCGGACGATGTGTACGCGCTGGGGATGCTCTTCCACCTGTGCCTGACCGGGCGGCTGGTGAACCACTGGCCCGGCGGGGCCTCGGAAGCGCTGCGGGCCGAGCTGGCAGCGCCCGGCGCCGACGTTCCCGAGGAGCTGGCGCACATCGTCGTCTCGATGCTCGCGCCGCGCGCCGAGGACCGGCCCACGGCCCGCTCCCTCGCCGACATGCTGCTGCACGAGGACATGGCGCGCGCCCTGGCCGACCGCGATCTGGACCGGCCGTACTGCCCGGACTGCGGCCACGTCGTCGGCTCGGCCCCGGCGACGGCCCGCTGCCCGGTGTGCGGCGGCGGGCTGCTGCGCCGGGTGCCGGACGCGCAGGCGGAGGGCATGGTGCGCATCGCGGCCGGTACGTTCGTGCACGGCCTCAGCGACTCCCAGGCCCGGCACGCGCTGATCGCCGCCCGGATGACGCCCGACGACGAGCAGGTGCGGCGGCTGACCGGCGGCAGCGGCCCGCGCCGGGTGTTCTGCCGGGCCTTCGACATCGACCGCACGCCGGTGACCAACGCCCAGTACGCCGCCTTCGTCCGGGCGGTCAACTACCCGGAGCCGCCCGGCTTCGGCGCCGTACTGGCCGAGGCCCCCGATCACCCCGTGACGTCCGTGAGCTGGCGCGACGCGCTGTGCTACGCCCTGTGGCGCGGCAAGCGGCTGCCCACCCCGCTGGAGTGGGAGAAGGCCGCCCGCGGCCCGGACGACGACCGGATGTACCCCTGGGGCAGCGCCTTCGAGCGGGAGCGCTGCCAGGGCCTGCCGGGCGGCGCGGGGCCGCGCACGGTGCGGACGCTGCCGGTCGGCTCGCTCCCCGGCGGGCAGTCCCCCTGGGGCGTCCTGGACATGAGCGGCAATGTCAACGAGTGGGTCGCCGAGGGCACGGTCCCGGAGTATCGGGGCGTGCGCGGCGGCGCGACGGGTGAGGTGCTGGAGGTGTACGGCCTGGTGTCGTACCAGTCCCAGGCCCGCACGGACCACGTCGACGCGGCGATCGGCTTCCGCTGCGCGGCGGACGTGACGCACGGCACCGAGCCGTACGTACCGGGCGGACCTCCGGACTCGCTCGACGCCCTCGGGGAAGCGGGAGTGCCACTCAACTCCCGTAGCAAAGAAGGGAGGTGACGGGGTGACGGATGCGACCGGGCTGGTGCGGTTCCCGCTGGACGGCGGTGGCGAGGTGATCGTCGAGACGGCCGACGAGGGCGCGGGGACGGTGGGCGCGGGGCGGGCCGACGGTGCGGTGGCCGACGGCACCACGACCTTCGACCGTGCCCTGGACGGGGTGCGCGGCGCGGCCGACGCGGCCCTGCGCTGCTTCGGGTCGCTGGCGCAGCGCCCGGACGAGGTGCAGATCCAGTTCGGCGTGAAGCTGACCGCGCAGGCGGGGGCGGTGATCACGAAGACGGGAGTGGAGGGCCACCTCCAGGTGACGGTCACCTGGTCCGGGCAGCGGCCTCAGGCCCCGGAGACCGCCTGAGCGCCCTCGACGCGGCGCCGACGCGGCCCCGACCGGCCCCGACGCCCCCGGCGCGGCCCGGTCGCTGGACACCGTGTCGAATGATGCCCCCCGTACCTCACAGATATGTCCATGGGGCGGACGCCGCTCCGTCTTTACGCTCAGCGCCATGACCACCGCATCTGCCGCATCCCCCGAGCCCGTCGGTCCCGTCGACTCCTCCCGCGTCCCGCGCTACGCGGGCCCGGCGACTTTCGCCCGGCTGCCGCGCATCGACGAGGTCGGCGGCCGCGCCGATGTGGCCGTCGTGGGCGTCCCGTTCGACACCGGCGTCTCCTACCGCCCCGGCGCCCGCTTCGGCGGCAACGCCATCCGCGAGGCGTCCCGCCTGCTGCGCCCGTACAACCCGGCGCAGGACGCCTCGCCCTTCGCGCTGGCCCAGGTCGCCGACGCCGGCGACATCGCGGCCAACCCGTTCAACATCAACGAGGCGGTCGAGACGGTCGAGGCCGCGGCGGACGACCTCCTCGGCACCGGCGCCCGGATGATGACCCTCGGCGGCGACCACACCATCGCGCTGCCGCTGCTCCGCTCGGTCGCCAAGAAGCATGGCCCGGTGGCGCTGCTGCACTTCGACGCGCACCTGGACACCTGGGACACGTACTTCGGCGCGGAGTACACCCACGGCACGCCGTTCCGCCGCGCGGTCGAGGAGGGCATCCTCGACACCTCGGCGCTCTCCCACGTCGGCACGCGCGGCCCGCTGTACGGCAAGAAGGACCTCACCGACGACGAGAAGATGGGCTTCGGCATCGTCACCTCGGCGGACGTCATGCGCCGCGGCGTGGACGAGGTCGCCGACCAGCTGCGCCAGCGCATCGGTGACCGCCCGCTGTACATCTCCATCGACATCGACGTCCTGGACCCGGCGCACGCCCCCGGCACCGGCACCCCCGAGGCCGGCGGCCTGACCTCGCGCGAACTCCTGGAGATCCTGCGCGGGCTGGCCTCCTGCAACCTGGTCTCCGCAGACCTGGTCGAGGTGTCCCCGGCGTACGACCACGCGGAGATGACCTCGGTCGCCGCCTCCCACACGGCGTACGAGCTGACCACGATCATGTCCCGGCAGATCGCGGCCGCGCGCGGCTGACGCCGGTCGTACCGAACGCACCAGGGCCCCGGAACGGAAACGTTCCGGGGCCCTGGTGTGTGTTCGGGCGTTGCTCAGATGCCGGTGGGCAGCTGGCCGGCCAGGCCGTTGGCCTTGGCGATGGTGCCCTGGGCGAGGCCCTCGACGGCCTGCACGGCGGTGCCGTCGACGGTCACACCGGCGCTGTAGCCGGCGACGCTGCCGCCGAGGGTCGCGGCGCCGGCGGCGATGCCGTCCAGCTCGCTGTCGGCGATCTCGGCGGTCTCGATGAAGTCACGCATGACTTTCTTCCTTTCAAAGCACGGGGACGCGGAAGAACGGGGGGTGACGCCGGGAATAGTGCCGGGGTGGAGCCCGTAAGGCAAGTCGCCTCCGACGGCCCGTGCATTACGTCGGAAATGGCCTACCGCATGGGCCGTGAAGTGCGTTTTTGGCCGCCGATGCCGTCGATGTCGGAAGTGAGCCGGTGGAATTCATGAAGGGTCGGCAAAGGGCGGCGAGGTCATGGCGAAAAGGATATGTCGGTAAACGTTTCCGGTAATTCAGGAACGGACGCCTTCAGGAACGGAGGCCTTCAGGAACGCACGACGCCTTCAGGAACGGACGCCGAGCGCGAACCACAGCTCCATCCGGACGTCCGGGTCGTCCGGATCGGTGTCGAGCAGGGCGGCGACGCGGGCGATGCGCTGCCGGACCGTGTTGCGGTGGATGCCGAGCGCCGTCGCCGTACGGTCCCAGCTGCCGTGCAGCGAGAGCCAGGCGCGCAGCGTCTCGCGGAGCGCCGGGGCGCCGTCGAGCGGCGCCAGTACGGCCGCCGCGTGCGCGCGGGC
>NZ_JBEPFC010000105.1:0-26276 GCF_040301705.1 Streptomyces sp. NPDC000151
CCGGCCGCACACCCCGGGCGGCGGGGCGCGGGCCGGCCCGCCCTGGTCAGCGACCGGGCGCCCGAGGTCGGCGGCCCCCTGCTCGTATGGCACAATGTCTAGCTGTACTCGACAGCCGCACAGGAACCCTCTCGCCTCCGGCTGGCGCGTCCATCGGGCACTCCGAGTACCGCAACCCCACGTGGCATCTCGTTGTGCCCAACCACGTCAAGACCAGGAGACACCACTCCAGTGGCAGTCAAGATCAAGCTGAAGCGTCTGGGCAAGATCCGCGCGCCTCACTACCGCATCGTCGTCGCCGACTCCCGTACCCGCCGTGACGGCCGGGCCATCGAGGAGATCGGCCTGTACCACCCGGTGCAGAACCCCTCGCGCATCGAGGTCGACTCCGAGCGTGTCCAGTACTGGCTGGGTGTCGGCGCGCAGCCGACCGAGCCCGTCGCGGCCATCCTCAAGGTCACCGGTGACTGGCAGAAGTTCAAGGGTCTGCCCGCCCCGGCCCCGATGAAGGTTGCCGAGCCCAAGGCCGACAAGCGCGCCCTCTTCGAGGCCGCCGCCAAGGACGCCGGTGACGAGCCGAAGGGTGAGGCCATCACCCCCAAGGCCAAGAAGGCTGACAAGAAGGCGGACGAGGCCGAGGCCGAGACGGCCAAGTCCGAGTCGACCGAGGCCTGAGCATGCTCGAGGAGGCTCTTGAGCACCTCGTCAAAGGCATCGTCGACAATCCCGACGACGTGCAGGTCGCCTCGCGCAACCTGCGTCGTGGACGCGTCCTGGAGGTCCGGGTACACCCGGACGACCTCGGCAAGGTGATCGGCCGTAACGGCCGCACCGCGCGCGCTCTGCGTACTGTTGTGGGTGCCCTCGGCGGCCGCGGTATCCGTGTCGACCTCGTCGACGTGGATCAGGTCCGCTGAGCATCGGAACACCGGCACGGGCCGGGGAGGGCTTCGGCCCTCCCCGGCCCGTGCCGGTTTGCGGTGATACCTCCTCGACCGCAACCATCCATTGAGGAACCACGCCGGCGAGAACCACCTCCGCGAGAGCGGCGGCGGATGAGCCGTGAAGAAAGGCAAGGCACAGTTGTGCAGCTGGTAGTCGCGCGGATCGGGCGCGCCCATGGGATCAAGGGCGAGGTCACGGTGGAGGTGCGCACGGACGAGCCGGAGCTGCGGCTCGCGCCGGGCGCGGTCCTGACCACGGACCCCGCGTCCACCGGCCCGCTGACCATCGAGACCGGTCGCGTGCACAGCGGTCGCCTGCTGTTGCGCTTCGAGGGCGTGAAGGACCGTACGGCCGCCGAAGCGCTCCGTAACACCCTCCTGATCGCCGAGATCGACCCCGAGGAACTTCCCGAGGACCCCGAGGAGTTCTACGACCACCAGCTCATCGACCTCGACGTGGTGACCGAGGACGGCGTCGAGGTCGGCCGCATCCTCGAGGTCTCCCACCTGCCGTACCACGACCTGCTGATCGTCGAGCGCCCCGACGGGAGCCAGGTCATGATCCCGTTCGTCGCGGAGATCGTGCCGGAGATCGACCTCGAGGAGCAGCGAGCGGTGATCGCCCCGCCGCCGGGGCTGCTGGACGACGCCCAGGCGGAGGTCGCCTCCCGCCGGGACGCGGAGGCCGACGCGGACTCCGCGAGCACGCCCGAAGACGGCCCCGCGCCCGAAAGCGGCAAGGCGTCCGAAGGCGGCGAGGCGCACGAGGGCGGTCGGGCAGCGCGCAGTGAGGACGCCTGACCATGCGTCTCGACGTCGTCACGATCTTCCCCGAGTACCTCGAACCGCTGAACGTCTCCCTGGTGGGCAAGGCGCGCGCCCGAGGGCAGCTGGACGTCCGCATCCACGACCTGCGTGAGTTCACGCACGACAAGCACAACACCGTGGACGACACCCCGTACGGCGGCGGCCCCGGCATGGTCATGAAGCCCGAGCCGTGGGGCGAGGCGCTGGACTCGGTCATCGCGTCGGGCGAGGGGGAGGAGCAGCCGGTGATCGTCGTTCCGACGCCCAGCGGCCGGCCCTTCACCCAGCAGCTCGCCGTCGAGCTCTCCGAGAAGCCGTGGCTGGTCTTCACCCCGGCCCGCTACGAAGGCATCGACCGCCGCGTCATCGAGGAGTACGGCGACCGGCTGGACGTCCGTGAGGTCTCCATCGGCGACTACGTGCTGGCCGGCGGCGAGGCGCCCGTCCTGGTCATGGTCGAGGCCATCGCCCGTCTCCTCCCCGGAGTACTGGGCAACGCCGCGTCCCACCAGGACGACTCCTTCGCACCCGGAGCGATGGCCGACCTCCTGGAGGGGCCGGTCTACACCAAGCCTCCGGAGTGGCGTGGTCGCGGCATCCCCGAGGTGCTGCTCAGCGGCCACCACGGCAAGATCGCCCGCTGGCGCCGCGACGAGGCGTTCCGCCGTACGGACCTGAACCGCCCGGACCTGATCGAACGCGCCGACCCCGCCGCCTTCGACAAGAAGGACCGCGAGACCCTCTCCATCCTGGGATGGGCCCCGGGAACGGACGGGCGATTTGGGCGGACGACTGAGGCCGTGGAAGAATAGGCCGCTGCTGTGCGTCCGGCGCGCGCCCCTGCCACAGGGGGAACGACGCCCGCCCGACGGACCGGCACCCGGACTCCCCGTCCGGCCTCCGAACGATCATCACGAATTCCGCTGATGACCTGTGGCATCAGCGAAGAAAGCAGTAGGTCATGCACCTTCTCGACTCCGTCGACGCCGGGTCGCTCCGCAGCGACGTCCCCGCCTTCCGCCCGGGTGACACCGTCAACGTCCACGTCCGCGTCATCGAGGGCAACCGCTCCCGTGTGCAGCAGTTCAAGGGCGTTGTCATCCGCCGTCAGGGCGCCGGCGTGCGCGAGACCTTCACGGTCCGCAAGGTCAGCTTCTCCGTCGGCGTCGAGCGCACCTTCCCGGTGCACACCCCGATCGTCGAGAAGATCGAGGTCGTGACCCGCGGTGACGTCCGTCGCGCCAAGCTGTACTACCTCCGCGAGCTGCGCGGCAAGGCCGCCAAGATCAAGGAGAAGCGCGAGAGCTGAGCAGCCGTACGGTGTCCTTAACCCCGGGCCGGATAGGCTCTGGGCTCGATGGACACCGACGCACAGCCTTCAACGCTTCCGGAGCGCGACTCCTCTCCAGCCCCTGACCAAGGGGCGGAGAAGGGGTCGCGCTCCGCGCGTTTTTCCCGGCGGCGGGAGCGGGCCGCGCGCGCGTCCGGCGACGGGCCGGCGGCGGGCGTCGGCGAGAGCCGCGAGGAAGGCCGCGAGGAGGCCGCTGAGCGCCCGCTGCTGCGGCGTGGGCCGGTTCTGCTGGTACTGGCCTGTCTGGCCTTTGTGGGGCTGCTGAGCGCCTTCGTCGTCCAGCCCTTCCTGATCCCCAGCTCGTCGATGGAGAACACGCTCCGGGTCGGCGACCGGGTGCTGGTGAACAAGCTGGCGTACCGGTTCGGCGGCGAACCGCGCCGGGGGGACGCCGTGGTGTTCGACGGCACGGGATCGTTCGTACAGGAAGCGCCGGCGGGCAACCCGGTGACGAAGCTGCTGCGCGGGGCCGGAGCCGCGGTGGGCCTGGTGCCGGCCGCGGAGACGGACTACATCAAGCGGGTGATCGGCGTCGGCGGGGACCGGGTGACCTGCTGCGACGAACGGGGACGGATCAAGGTGAACGGCGAACCGGTGGACGAGCCCTACCTCCACCCCGGAGACAGCCCGTCGGACGTGCCCTTCGACGTGGTCGTGCCCGAAGGGAAGCTGTGGGTCATGGGAGACCACCGCGCCAGGTCGAGCGACTCCCGCGACCACCTGGGCGACCCGGGCGGCGGCACCGTTCCGCTGGACAAGGTGATCGGCCGCGCCGACTGGATCGGCTGGCCGGTCGGCCGCTGGACCTCCTTGGAGCGACCCCGCGCGTTCGACGGCATACCGGCTCCGGCAGGGCCCCATGGGTAACAGGGGGCGCCCGCGCCACGGGCACCACCGCACAGGCGCACCACCGGAGGGCCACGGTACGGAGGCGCACGGCTCCGTACCGGACGACGCGCACGACTCCCGTGTGCCCAGCGCTGACTCCGGTGTGCCCAGCGCTGCCCCCCATGGGGCAGGTGCCGGCCCCTATGGCGCGGACCTCGGCGCGGGCGGCACCGCGACCCGTACGACGCTGCCGGCGACCGGCGGGCGGGCCGACAGACGACGCCAGGCGAAGCGCATCAAGAGGCGCAGACAGCGTTCGTACCTGAAGGAGATACCGATCCTGATCGGGGTGGCGCTGGCGATCGCCCTGGTCCTGAAGACGTTCCTCGTGCAGGCATTCGTGATCCCGTCGGGCTCCATGGAGCAGACGATCCAGATCGGCGACCGGGTGCTCGTCGACAAGCTGACCCCGTGGTTCGGCGCCGAGCCGCACCGGGGGGACGTGGTCGTCTTCAAGGACCCGAACCACTGGCTCGCGGGCGAGCGCACCACCGTGGCCGACGATCCGGTGGGGGTCAAGCAGATCAAGGAAGCCCTCACCTTCATCGGGCTGCTGCCGTCGGCGGACGAGCAGGACCTGATCAAGCGGGTCGTCGCGGTCGGCGGCGACACCGTCAAGTGCTGCGACAAGAGCGGCCGGGTCACCGTCAACGGGACGCCGTTGAGCGAGCCGTACGTCCATCCGGGCAATCCGCCCTCGCAGTTGAAGTTCGAGGTCAACGTGCCGACCGGGCGGCTCTTCGTCATGGGGGACCACCGGTCCAACTCCGCCGACTCCCGGTATCACCTGAACGAGCCGTATCGGGGGACGGTCGCGGAGAGCAGCGTCGTGGGCCGCGCCGTGGTGATCGCCTGGCCGTTCAAGCACTGGCAGCGCCTGGAAGAGCCCGATACGTACGCTTCTGTGCGCGACGCGCCGGGCGCACCGGCGACGGCGGCCACGGCGCCGCATACTCTGTCACCCGAAGGTTTGACCGTCCTCCCGACCCCTGCGGAACTCCCGCTCGTTATGGGAGTGGTGGGCCTGCACCGTTTGACGAGCAGGCGGCGGCTTGGAGTAAGGAGTGAATGTGGGGGACGTGGCGGTCGGCGCACGGTCCGGAACCGAAGAGCCCGAAGAACCAGAGGGGCGCGATAGGTCCCCCGTAGCGGACACGGCGCATCAGGAACAGCAGCCGCAGGACGCGCGACAGGAAGAGGAGAACGGCGGCGTGACGAAGGACAAGAAGCCGCCGCGTTCCTTCTGGAAGGAGCTGCCGCTCCTGATCCTCATCGCGCTGGCCCTGGCGCTGGTCATCAAGACCTTCCTGGTGCAGGCGTTCTCGATCCCGTCCGACTCGATGCAGAACACCCTGCAGCGCGGCGACCGGGTGCTGGTGGACAAGCTGACCCCGTGGTTCGGCGCGGAGCCGGAGCGCGGCGAGGTCGTCGTGTTCCACGACCCGGGCGGCTGGCTCAACGAAGTGCCCACCCCGACGCCGAATCCGGTCCAGAAGGTCCTCAGCTGGATCGGCCTGATGCCGTCCGCGGAGGAGAAGGACCTGATCAAGCGGGTCATCGCGGTCGGTGGCGACACGGTCGAGTGCAAGGGCACGGGACCGGTGAAGGTCAACGGCAAGGCACTTCAGGAGGACGCGTACCTCTTCGCCGGGAACACCCCGTGCGGTGACAAGCCCTTCGGCCCGATCAAGGTGCCCGAAGGCCGGATCTGGGTGATGGGCGACCACCGCCAGGACTCCCTGGACTCGCGTTACCACCAGGATCTGAAGGGCAACGGCACGGTGTCGGAGGACGAGGTCGTGGGCCGCGCGTTCACGATCGCCTGGCCGATCAACCGGTGGTCGCTGCTCCCGGTGCCGGACACCTTCGACCAGCCGGGGCTGAGCCAGGCGATGGCCGCTGCGCCGGCGGCGCTGGGCGTGGCCGGTGCGGTACCGATCGTGCTGTGGCGGCGCCGGCGGGTGCTCGCCAAGCTGCCCGCCAATGTGGCGGTGGGAGCGACCGGCAAGGAGCCCCGCGACAGCTGACCGCACCGCCCGTAGGTGAGGGATCTGTGTGCGTCCGGCGGACGTGTCGTCGATACGCCGCGTACGTCGGGAAACGGCGCCCGAAGGCTCTCATCGGGCCGTCGGCCGGAGGCTGACTGTGCAAAGTAACCCCAGGTAAGGTGCCGTCCCGGATCTTCGACGCGGGGCGGCCCGCGGGGTGGGAGCGCGGGATGAGCAGGAGCAAGGGGCGTACGAGCGGCGGCCACGGCCGGACCGTGGGCAGCGTGCTGTCCGGTCTGGCGGTGGCCGTCGGCTGTGTGCTGTTCCTGGGCGGTTTTATATGGGGCGCGGTGCTCTACCGTCCGTACACGGTCCCGACCGATTCGATGGCGCCCACCATCGCGGCCGGCGCCCGGGTCCTTGCGCAGCATGTGGACGGCTCCGAGGTGCGCCGCGGCGACGTCGTGGTCTTCCAGGACTCCGTCTGGGGCGACATGCCCATGGTGAAGCGGGTCGTCGGGGTGGGCGGCGACAAGGTCGCCTGCTGCAACACCGACGGCAAGCTCACCGTCAACGGCAAGCCCATCGAAGAACCGTATCTCCAGGGCAATGGCCCGGCGTCTCCCGTCGGCTTCAAGGCCCGGGTCCCCAAGGGGCAGCTCTTCCTGCTCGGTGATCACCGCAGCGACTCCATGGACTCGCGGGTGCACCTCACGGACGGCGATCACGGTGCCGTGCCGCGCGACGCGGTCGACGCCCGGGTGGACGCCAAGGCGTGGCCGATCGCCGGCCTCGGCATGATGCAGCGGCCCACGGCCTTCTCCGCCCTGCCGGGCGGCACGTCCCGGCCCGGCCCGGTGCAGCCCATCGTGGTGGCGATCGTGGCCGGCGCGGTGCTGATACTGGGGGGAGCGGCGTACGGGCCGATCGCGAACCGGAGGAGGCGTACGCGTGTCTGAAGCGGATACCGGTACACAGGAGCAGGCCGGAATACCGGCGGGCACGGCACTGCGGCGCGTCTCCCGGGTGATCCTGCTCGACCCCGAGGACCGGGTCCTGCTGATGCACGGCTTCGAACCGGACGAACCGTCGAGGACATGGTGGTTCACGCCGGGCGGCGGGCTGGAGGGCACCGAGAGCCGGGAAGAGGCGGCCCTCCGGGAGCTCGCCGAGGAAACCGGGATCACGGACGCGGAGCTCGGGCCGGTGCTGTGGCAGCGGCACTGCTCGTTCCCGTTCGACGGGCGGCGCTGGGACCAGGACGAGTGGTACTACCTGGCGCGTACACGCAATACCGCGACGCGGCTGAGCGGCCTGACGGAGCTGGAACGGCGCAGCGTGGCGGGTCTGAGATGGTGGACGGTGACGGAACTCTCCGCATCGCATGAGACGGTGTATCCGACCAGACTTGCCGAGCTGTTGCGCACACTGCTCGACGAAGGACCCCCTAGTGCGCCGGTGGTCCTGGAGACCGAGAGTGTCTGACGCACAATAGGGGGACGCACGGCTGAAGGGGATCTGCCATGAGCGCCGAGGACCTCGAGAAGTACGAGACCGAGATGGAGCTGAAGCTCTACCGGGAGTACCGCGATGTCGTCGGACTGTTCAAATACGTGATCGAGACCGAGCGCCGGTTCTACCTCACCAACGACTACGAGATGCAGGTGCACTCCGTCCAGGGTGAGGTCTTTTTCGAAGTCTCCATGGCAGATGCCTGGGTGTGGGACATGTACCGCCCGGCCAGGTTCGTGAAGCAGGTCCGCGTGCTGACCTTCAAGGACGTGAACATCGAGGAGCTCAACAAGAGCGACCTCGAGCTGCCGAGCGGCTGAGTGACCGTTTCCTCGTGATCGGCCGAGTGGGCATTTCGCTGCCACGCGCGGCGCGGTCATTTCACCCTCACGGGTGACGGCGTTATGCACAGCCGCTGAGTTGTCCACCAAGATCCAATACTCGGCGGCAGAAGCGTCACAGTCGGTGCCGGAGGTGGTGCCGGATGAACGCCACAGCAGAGAACACCGCGGCCGGAAGCGGTGCGGCAGAGCCCGTACGAGCCCGATCACGCCCCCGCTCGACGCGAGCGGCCGACTCGGCAAAGACACAGCGCAAGCGCCCGCAGGGCCGGGGCAGCCCCGGCGGCCGTGCCCGCGGCGGATGCCGCCGCTCCGGACTCGGGCGGTACGGCGAAGACCTCGCCGCGCGGTGGCTGACCGCCCACGGCATGCGCGTCCTCGACCGGAACTGGCGCTGCCGCTTCGGTGAGATCGACATCGTCGCCGCCGACGCCGACGCGTTCGTCGTGTGCGAGGTCAAGACCAGACGCGCAGGCCCGTACGAACACCCCATGGCGGCCATCACGCCCACGAAAGCGCGGCGCCTGGGACTCCTCGCCGAGCACTGGACCGCGGCGCACGGAGGCCCGCCACCGGGCGGCGTCCGCATCGATGTGATCGGTGTCCAGCTCCCCGCCCGCGGCGCGCCCGTCGTGTCCCACGTACGGGGGGTGACCTGATGGGATTCGCCCGTACGTGCTCGGTCGCGCTGGTCGGCGTCGAAGGCGTGGTCGTCGAGGTGCAGGCCGACCTCGAACCAGGCGTCGCGGCCTTCACCCTCGTCGGTCTCCCCGACAAGAGCCTCATCGAGTCGCGTGACCGGGTGCGCGCCGCCGTGGTCAACTCCGGCTCCGAGTGGCCGCAGAAGAAGCTGACCGTAGGCCTCAGCCCGGCCTCCGTCCCCAAGGGCGGCAGCGGCTTCGACCTGGCAGTCGCCTGCGCCGTCCTCGGCGCTGCCGAGCTCATCGACCCACGCGAGCTGACCGACCTCGTCATGATCGGCGAGCTGGGCCTGGACGGCAGGGTACGACCGGTGCGCGGCGTGCTGCCGGCGGTCCTCGCGGCCGCCGACGCGGGATACCGCCAGGTCGTCGTCCCCGAGCGGACCGCCGCCGAGGCATCGCTCGTCCCCGGCGTCTCCGTCCTGGGCGTCCGCAGCCTGCGCCAGCTCATCGCCGTGCTCACCGACGGACCGGTTCCCGAAGAGGAGGACGAGGGCGACGAGCCGGGCCGCCCGGACCCGCTGCTCGCCGGGCTGGTCGTACCGGGCTCGGGATCCTGCGCCGGGCTGCCTCCCGACGCCCGCCCACCGGACATGGCGGAGGTCGCGGGCCAGCACGGCGCTCGCCGCGCACTGGAGGTGGCTGCCGCCGGGCGGCACCACATCTTCCTGAAGGGGCCACCGGGCGCGGGCAAGACCATGCTCGCCGAGCGGCTCCCCGGCCTGCTGCCGCCCCTGTCGCCCAAGGAATCGCTGGAGGTCACCGCGGTGCACTCGGTGGCGGGCATGCTGCCGCCCGGCCAGCCCCTGGTGAGCCGCCCGCCGTACTGCGCACCGCACCACTCCGCCACGATGGCCTCGCTCGTCGGCGGCGGCAGCGGACTGCCCCGGCCCGGCGCGGTGTCCCTCGCCCACCGAGGCGTCCTGTTCATCGACGAAGCCGCCGAGTGCAACGCCAAGGTGCTCGACGCCCTGCGCCAGCCTCTGGAGTCCGGACACGTCGTGGTCGCGCGCGCCGCCGGAATGATGCGGCTCCCGGCGTCCTTCCTGCTGGTACTGGCCGCCAATCCCTGCCCGTGCGGACGCCACGGCACCATCGCCGGCGGCTGCGAATGTCGCCCGTCCTCGATCACCCGCTACCGCGCCCGGCTCTCCGGGCCGCTCATGGACCGGATCGACCTGCGGATCGCCGTGGAACCGGTCGCCCGCAGCGAACTGGTCGCGGGGGCCCGCGGCGAATCCACCGCCGATGCCGCCGACCGGATCCGCGCCGCCAGGGAACGCGCCGCCCACCGCTTCGCCGGCACTCCCTGGCAGACGAACAACGAAGTCCCCGGCCATGAACTGCGCACCCGGTGGACCGTGGCCCCGGGCGCGCTCGTCCAGGCCGAGCGCGACCTGGAGAACGGCCTGCTCACCGCCCGCGGCCTGGATCGCGTCCTGCGCGTCGCCTGGACCACGGCAGACCTCGCGGGCCGCGACCGTCCGACGGCCGAGGACGTCGACTGGGCCCTGGAGCTGCGTACCGGTGTCCGCCGCGGCATTCCCCTGGCGGTGAGTCGGCCATGACCTCTCTCGAAGACGCGTCCGGTTTGGAAGCCGCGTCCGGTGACCTGCCCACACGACAAATCCGTGACTCCACCGCAGGAAGGGAAGCCGGCTCCGCGCCGGAAGCCGATCGGCTGGCCCGGGCAGCTCTCACCCGGGTACTCGAACCGGGCGATGAAGTGGCCGGCGCATGGCTGCGGCGAATGGGCCCGGTGGCGCTCTGGCGCTCCCTCCTCGGGGACGGCGACCCGCCCGAAGGAGCCGGCGAGGCGAAGATCGCGGGCCTGCGGTTACGCGCCGAGGCAGCGTCGCCCGAAGCCGACCTCGCTGCCGCCACCGCGCTCAACGGTCGTTTCGTCTGCCCCGGCGACGAGGAATGGCCCCACCAGCTGGACGACCTGCGAGATGCCCGCCCGGTCGGCCTGTGGGTGCGCGGCAGGGCGAACCTGCGCCTGTGGGCCCTGCGCTCCGTCGCCCTCGTGGGCGCCCGTGCCTGTACGGAGTACGGTGCACATGTGGCGGGGACCTTGGGCGCGGGACTCGCCGAACGCGGCTGGTCGGTGGTGTCCGGTGCCGCGTACGGCGTGGATGGCGCTGCGCACCGGGGCACCTTGGCGGCAGGCGGCCCGACCGTGGCGGTACTGGCCTCCGGCGTCGACTACATCTACCCCAGCGGACACGCCGAGCTGATCGGACGCATCGCCGAACAGGGGCTGATCGTCGCGGAATTGCCACCCGGCGCTCATCCGACCGCGAGCCGGTTCATCCAACGCAACCGTGTGATCGCCGCCCTTACCAGGGGAACGGTCGTCGTCGAGGCCGCGCTGCGCAGCGGATCACTGGCCACTGCCCGCCGCGCCGCCGAGCTGGGACGGTTCACAATGGGTGTTCCCGGCCCGGTCACCAGCGGCTTGTCGGCCGGTGTCCACCAACTGCTGCGGGGCGAGGCCGTACTGGTCGCCGACGCGGCCGAGGTGGTCGAACTGGTGGGCAGCATCGGTGATCTTGCCCCCGTTCCCCGCGGCCCGGTCCTGGCCCGCGATCTACTGGATCCGGTCGCCATCCGCCTGCTGGAAGCCCTGCCGTTGAGGGGCGCGACCGACGTCTCGAAGATCGCCCGTGACTCGGGTACGGCCCAGGAAACGACCCAAGCGAAGCTCTTCGAACTACAGGCGCTCGGATTCGTTCAAAGATGCGGTAGTCGCTGGGAGTTGCTTCCCGTTGCCCATTCGACAGGAGGTTACCGGCGAGGCGGTCCTTGACCTGGGGCGAACGGGTGAAAGGGTGAGGTGAATGACCGCAGGATGCATCTTTGCGAGTTTCGTGCGGACGGCCGCGCAGGCTCCCGTCGTCATCCGAGGGTGCGGACTACCGGACGAATCTGCGCACGCACGAACACGCTGCGATCGCACACCGCGACACCACAGTCACGCTACGCTCGCAAGGCATCCGCCCTCCACGGACCACACGACCCTCACGCACCTCTTCACCAGCGTCTCGGCAGAACGGCTCAAGGCGACGAATGCCCCAGCACACTTCCGGGTCTGACCGCGCGGCGGTACCCCCCGCCGCCCGCGGCAGCGTGCGCCCGGCAGCGCCCACCTCGCTAGAGGAGCTCTGGCGCTCCTACAAGGCGACGGGTGACGAACGCCTGCGGGAGCAGCTGATCCTGCACTACTCGCCGCTGGTCAAATACGTCGCGGGGCGCGTCAGCGTCGGCCTGCCGCCCAACGTCGAGCAGGCGGATTTTGTATCCTCCGGCGTCTTCGGGCTGATCGACGCCATCGAGAAGTTCGAGCCGGAACGGTCCATCAAGTTCGAGACGTACGCGATCACCCGCATCCGCGGCGCGATGATCGACGAACTGCGGGCCCTGGACTGGATCCCCCGCTCGGTCCGCCAGAAAGCGCGAGCGGTCGAGCGTGCGTACGCCACGCTCGAAGCCCAGCTGCGCCGCACCCCTTCCGAGGCGGAGGTCGCCGCGGAGATGGGCATCGCGCTCGAAGAACTGCACACCGTCTTCAGCCAGTTGTCCCTGGCCAACGTCGTCGCCCTGGAGGAGCTGCTGCACGCCGGCGGTGAGGGCGGCGACCGGCTGAGCCTGATGGACACGCTCGAGGACACCGCGGCCGAGAACCCGGTCGAGATCGCCGAGGACCGCGAACTGCGGCGCCTGCTCGCCCGCGCCATCAACACCCTCCCCGAACGCGAGAAGACCGTCGTCACGCTCTACTACTACGAAGGACTCACCCTCGCCGAGATCGGCAACGTCCTCGGCGTCACCGAGAGCCGGGTCAGCCAGATCCACACCAAGTCCGTCCTCCAGCTGCGCGCCAAGCTGGCCGATGTGGGCCGCTGAGTACTACTGACGGCGTTACCCGTGCCGCGGAGTGCCGTGGCCCGGGCCGCATCCGTACAGTGGTGGCGTGCCCAGGATTCGAGCGGCCTCAGTGGCCGAGCACCGGACCATGCAGCGCGACGCCCTGTTGGACGCTGCTCGTACTCTGCTGTCCGAAGGCGGTACGGAGGCGCTGTCCTTCCCCGCCCTCGCCGAGCGCACCGGCCTCGCGCGGTCCTCCGTGTACGAGTACTTCCGCTCCCGCGCCGCCGTCGTCGAAGAGCTCTGCGCGGTCGACTTCCCGGTATGGGCGGCGGAGGTCGAGGCCGCGATGGAGCGCGTCGAGGCGCCCGAGGAGAAGATCGAGGCGTACGTGCGGCAGCAGCTCGCCCTCGTCGGCGACCGCCGGCACCGCGCGGTCGTCGCGATCTCGGCGGGTGAGCTGGACGCCGGCGCTCGCGAGAAGATCCGCGCCGCACACGGCGGCCTGATCGCCATGATCGTCGAGGCCTTGGGCGCCCTGGGCCACAAGCAGCCGAGGCTCGCCGCGATGCTCCTCCAGGGCGTCGTCGACGCCGCGGTCCGCCGCATCGAACTGGGCGCGGCGGAGGATCCTACGGAGATCACGGAGGCGGCGGTCGCCATGACCCTCCACGGCGTCCGCGGCTGATCCCCTCCCCCTCCCCCCTCCCCCCCGCCCACCCTCCACCACCACCACCCCAAGGCAGACACACCTGCCTCCTCCCCACTCACCTAGCCGGGGGCCGTCCCGGTACTTCAGTACGCCGGTCATCCCGACCAGCCGTTTGCTCGCCGCTCCGGCCGGTCGCTAGTCGCTCCGGCCGGCCGGTCAACGGGGGAGTGCTCTCTCGTTGCGCCGTTGGTCGAGCAGGGCGGTGTCGCCGTGATGGCGGCTGGCCCGGGGCGGGGCGATGGGAGCTTGCTGCGAGCGTTGGCTCCGGATACGGGCGTGGGACCAGGCGGCTATTGCTGCGAGGGCTGTGGTTGCCGCCAGGATGGGGGCGTCGGCGGCTGTGGGGGAGAGGGGTGGTGTCTCCGTTCTGTGGGCTGGGGGCGGGGTGGGTTCGGGGATGTGGAAAACCGGGAGCAGGCGAGGTGAGGGCGGGGCGAGCAGAGACGGTGGGAGGAGGGACAGGGGGTCCAAGTAGGTGCGGCCGCGGCGTAAGCCCCAGTGGAGACACGGGGTGTCGCAGTGGTACGGGCCGGACTGGAGGACGGCGACCGGCTGGCCCGCTTTGACGCGATCGCCCTTGCGGACCGTGGGACGTACGGGCTCGTACGTGATGCGCAGCGGTGGTCGGCCGGAGCCGAACAGCTCGATGGATAGGACGCCTCGGTCGGCGACCTTGCCCGCGAAAGAGACGCGGCCGGGGGCGGCGGCTCGTACGGTCGCTCCGGCACGCGAGGTGAGGTCCACGCCGCGGTGGCCGGCCGCCCAGGGGGTGGGTGGAGGCAACCAGGGGCGTGCGATGGCTGGACGCGCGCCGGCCGACCCGGTCACCGGCCACGCCCGAGTCCCGGAAGTCCCTGAGCGCGCCCGAGCCCCGGATGCCCCGGATGCCCCGGATGCCGCGGGTCGTGGCGGGCTCTCGGAAGTGCCCTCCGGGGTACTCGGTCCGGGGCCGGAATCCCTGCCCGGACGGTCCTCCGGCGGTGGCATGTCGCCGGAGAAGGGACGGGCATGTGCGATGGGCGCGAGATGTGGCGCGGGGGCGGTGCCGGTTGTGGTCGGGGTGTTGTGGTCCGGCCCGAGGGAGCGCGGAGTGAAGAGCGCAGGGCCGAGCAGGAGCACGCAGCCGATCATGCAGCCGAGCGCGCAAGCGGCAATGCTCAGGACGGCGCGAGCCGTCACGCGGGGGATGACGCGGGGGAGGAGTCGACCGGGACGCCGGGACGACAAGTAGGCGAGCACCCGCATGACGGCGGGAGGGAGCAAGAGCCCCGTTAGCCGCAGGCGAAGCAGCCGAGCCAAGCGAGACGGATGAGGCTTTGGAGATTGGCCGAGCGAGAGTGGCGGACAGTGAGAGACCCGGGGAAGCCGGAGGCGGTGTGAGTGGCGCATGGCATGACGGTCGCGGACCGGGGCAGATCCGGGGGGATCTTGGTCGGAAGCTGTGGACTACTTCGCGGTTGTGGACAACGCCGTCACGCGTGTGAGTGAGCGGCCTTCCCTTCGCCTCGCCCCCTTCGGCTTACTCTCCGTTCCCCCTCGGCCTCCGGTCTCCGCCCCTCCCTCCCCACCGCCAAACCTCCCCCGCCCGCAGCATGTCGCTAGGCGGTTCGGCGGTCCCGTACACTTCTTGTGGCGATCCGGGTGACCGGGTCGACTTCGCACGCCCCGCCACCGGCGCGTGACTCCCCGTGCTTCGTCAGAGGCGCAGCGGAGCGCGCTGCACCACGGTGGCCGCGTCCCTCGGTCCTGGAAGGTTCCCGGTACACCACCGGAGTCGGTTCAGGCAGGCGCGCAGGGGCGTCAGGCACAGCGGCCGCCCGGCCGCGGTGGAACCGAGAAACATGAGGAGAACGGCCATGGCCGTCGTCACGATGCGGGAGCTGCTGGAGAGCGGCGTCCACTTCGGGCACCAGACCCGTCGCTGGAACCCGAAGATGAAGCGCTTCATCTTCACCGAGCGCAACGGCATCTACATCATCGACCTGCTCCAGTCGCTGTCGTACATCGACCGCGCCTACGAGTTCGTCAAGGAGACCGTCGCGCACGGCGGCTCCGTCATGTTCGTCGGCACCAAGAAGCAGGCCCAGGAGGCCATCGCGGAGCAGGCGACTCGCGTGGGCATGCCCTACGTGAACCAGCGCTGGCTCGGCGGCATGCTGACCAACTTCTCGACCGTCTACAAGCGTCTGCAGCGCCTCAAGGAGCTCGAGCAGATCGACTTCGAGGACGTCGCGGCCTCCGGTCTCACCAAGAAGGAGCTTCTCGTGCTCTCGCGCGAGAAGGCCAAGCTGGAGAAGACCCTCGGCGGTATCCGCGAGATGCAGAAGGTGCCCAGCGCCGTCTGGATCGTGGACACCAAGAAGGAGCACATCGCGGTCGGCGAGGCCCGGAAGCTCAACATCCCGGTCGTCGCCATCCTCGACACCAACTGCGACCCCGACGAGGTCGACTACAAGATCCCGGGCAACGACGACGCGATCCGCTCCGTCACCCTGCTCACCCGCGTGATCGCCGACGCCGTCGCCGAGGGCCTCATCGCCCGCTCCGGTGGTGCCGAGGCCAAGGGCGAGAAGGCCGCCGGCGAGCCGCTCGCCGAGTGGGAGCGTGACCTGCTCGAGGGCGAGAAGGCCAAGGACGCCGCCGAGGAGCCCGCCGCCGAGGCCCCCGCCGCTGCCGAGGCCCCCACCGCCGAGGCGCCCGCCGCCGAGGCCGAGGCCGAGAAGCCGGCCGAGCAGGCCTGACACCTCAGCATCGGATGATGACGGCGGGGCCGGTGCCACAAGCACCGCCCCGCCGTCCACCCGTAGATCTTTCGACTTTCGAGAAGAGATTCACAGATCATGGCGAACTACACCGCCGCTGACGTCAAGAAGCTCCGTGAGCTCACCGGCGCCGGCATGATGGACTGCAAGAAGGCGCTGGACGAGGCCGACGGCAGCGTGGACAAGGCCGTCGAGGCGCTGCGCATCAAGGGCCAGAAGGGCGTCGCCAAGCGCGAGGGCCGCTCCGCCGAGAACGGCGCCGTCGTCTCCCTGATCGCCGACGACAACACCTCCGGTGTCATCGTCGAGCTGAAGTGCGAGACCGACTTCGTCGCCAAGGGTGACAAGTTCCAGGCCGTCGCCCAGCAGATCGCCGAGCACGTCGCCGCCACCAAGCCGGCCGACATCCAGGCCCTGCTCGCCTCCGAGATCGAGGCCGGCAAGACCGTCCAGGCGTTCGTGGACGAGGCCAACGCCAACCTCGGCGAGAAGATCGTCCTGGACCGCTTCGCGCAGTTCACCGACGGCTTCGTGCTGTCGTACATGCACCGCACCATGCCCGACCTGCCCCCGCAGATCGGCGTCCTCGTCGAGCTCGACAAGGAGAACGCCGAGGTCGCCAAGGGCATCGCGCAGCACATCGCCGCCTTCGCGCCGAAGTACCTGTCCCGCGAGGACGTCCCGGCCGAGGTCGTCGAGGCCGAGCGCCGCGTCGCCGAGGAGACCACCCGCGCGGAGGGCAAGCCCGAGGCTGCCCTGCCGAAGATCGTCGAGGGTCGCCTCAACGGCTTCTTCAAGGACGCGACGCTGCTCGGTCAGCCGTACGCGCTCGACAACAAGAAGTCCGTCGAGAAGGTCCTCCAGGAGGCCGGTGTCACCCTGAAGCGCTTCGCGCGCATCAAGGTCGGCATCTGAGCTGAGCCGAAGCCTTGCCGCCGGGCCACGGCCTTCGGGGCCGAGGGCCTGTCGCAGGGCAGCGAATGACCCGCGGCCCCGCTAGGGTCGTACGCAGTCGGCCGCTCATCGGCCGACCGCAGATGTGACGAGGAGGCCATTGCCGTACAGGGATCTGACCAGACCCCCGGCAATGGCCTTCTTCGTATGTGCACGAGGAGAGCGCAATGAATCACGGTGCCGACGGCGCGGACAAAGCCCACGAGTCCCACAAAAAGGGGAAGGGGCGCTTCCTTCTGAAGCTGTCGGGGGAGGCGTTCGCCGGCGGCGGGGGACTCGGTGTCGACCCGGACGTCGTGCACGCCATCGCCCGTGAGATCGCGGCCGTGGTCCGTGACGGGTACGAGATCGCCATCGTGATCGGCGGCGGCAACTTCTTCCGCGGCGCAGAGCTGCAGCAGCGGGGCATGGACCGGTCCCGCAGCGACTACATGGGCATGCTCGGCACGGTCATGAACTGCCTGGCCCTCCAGGACTTCCTGGAGAAGGAGGGCATCGACTGCCGCGTGCAGACCGCCATCACCATGGGCCAGGTCGCCGAGCCGTACATCCCGCTGCGCGCCATCCGCCACCTGGAGAAGGACCGCGTCGTCATCTTCGGTGCGGGCATGGGCATGCCGTACTTCTCCACCGACACCACCGCAGCGCAGCGCGCCCTGGAGATCGACGCCCAGGCCATGCTCATGGGCAAGAACGGGGTCGACGGCGTCTACGACTCCGACCCCAAGAAGAACCCCGACGCGGTGAAGTTCGACGCGCTCGAATACGGCGAGGTCATCACCCGCGACCTGAAGGTCGCCGATGCCACCGCCATCACGCTGTGCCGCGACAACAAGCTTCCGATCCTCGTCTTCGAGCTGCTCGCCGAGGGCAATATCGCGCGCGCCGTGAAGGGTGAGAAGATCGGCACGCTCGTCAGCGATCAGGGCACCAGGGCCTGACGGCCCGCACCGCCGCGGATCCGTACGGGCAGCACGTGTTCGTACGGCCGTACGGAGAACACGTCCGTACGCGCCGTACGGACGGCATACCCGTACGCGCGGCAACTCCCGGCCGTGGGAAGACCACGGCACGGGGATGGACAACCGCCTGCCGGTCGGACACCGTGCAGGAGAAGACGCGCGCAGGGGCGAGGCTCTGCTTCTTACGATTAAGACCAGGAGCAAGTGGTGATCGAAGAGACCCTCCTCGAGGCCGAGGAGAAGATGGAGAAGGCCGTCGTGGTCGCCAAGGAGGACTTCGCCGCGATCCGCACCGGGCGTGCGCACCCGGCGATGTTCAACAAGATCGTGGCGGACTACTACGGTGCCTTGACGCCGATCAACCAGCTGGCGTCGTTCTCGGTGCCCGAGCCGCGGATGGCCGTGGTGACCCCGTTCGACAAGAGCGCGCTGCGCAACATCGAGCAGGCCATCCGCGACTCCGACCTCGGCGTCAACCCGAGCAACGACGGCAACATCATTCGCGTGAACTTCCCCGAGCTCACTGAAGAGCGCCGCAAGGAGTTCATCAAGGTCGCCAAGAACAAGGCCGAGGACGCGAAGATCTCGATCCGCAGCATCCGCCGCAAGGCCAAGGAGACCCTCGACAAGCTCGTCAAGGACAAGGAGTCCGGCGAGGACGAGGTGCGCCGCGCCGAGAAGGAGCTCGACGACACCACCGCGAAGTACGTCGCGCAGGTGGACGAGCTGCTCAAGCACAAGGAATCCGAGCTGCTCGAGGTGTGATGAACGAGTCATCCTGGGGGGCCCGGCCCTCGCCTTCGGCAGGCGGGACCCCACCCGGCGCCGGCCCATGGGCAGCCGGCGCGGGACCGACCCCCGGCCACGGCCGGGAGGGGCCCCCGGCCCCGTCGGCGGGTCCCGTGCACGACTGGGCCGCGGCAGCGCAGACTCGGCCCATGCCCACCGTGCCCGACGCAGGCGGAGACCAGGACGACCACCGGGACGATCGGGGGGCCGCTCGGCTGAGTGGCCCCCTCTTCCGCGATGACCACCCCCAGGAACCCATGCCCACATCCCCGCCGGCACCGGACGACAGCCCCTCTTCGGACAAGCCGGCGAAGAAGAGCGCGGGCCGCAATCTGCGGGCCGCCATAGGGGTGGGCATCGGCCTGGGCGCGGTCATCGTGCTCTCGCTGTTCGTCTACAAGCCCGTCTTCGTGGGCGTCATCGCGGTGGCGGTGGTCGTCGGGCTGTGGGAGCTGACCTCCCGCCTCGCGGAGCGCAAGGACATCCGCGTACCGCTCGTACCGCTCGCGGTCGGCGGTACGGCCATGGTCGTCGCCGGGTACGTACGCGGGGCCGAGGGCGCCTGGGTGGCGATGGCGCTCACCGCGCTCGCCGTCCTGGTCTGGCGGATGACCGAGGCGCCGGAGCAGTACCTCAGGGACGTCACGGCCGGCGTCTTCGCGGCGTTCTACGTGCCGTTCCTGGCGACGTTCGTCGCCCTGATGCTCGCCGCCGACGCGGACGGACCGCAGCGGGTCCTCACCTTCCTGCTGCTCACGGTCGTCAGCGACACCGGCGCGTACGCCGTCGGCTGGCGCTTCGGCAAGCACAAGCTCGCCCCCCGCATCAGCCCCGGCAAGACCCGCGAGGGCCTCGTCGGCGCGGTCGCCTTCGCCATGGCGGCGGGCGCGCTGTGCATGGAGTTCCTCATCGAGAACGGCGCGTGGTGGCAGGGCCTGCTCCTGGGCCTCGCGGTCGCCGCCAGCGCCACCCTCGGCGACCTCGGCGAGTCCATGATCAAGCGCGATCTCGGCATCAAGGACATGGGCACGCTCCTGCCCGGCCACGGCGGCATCATGGACCGCCTGGACTCCCTCCTGCCGACCGCCCCGATCGTCTGGCTCCTCCTGGTCATCTTCGTCGGCACGGGCTGACCAGCCCCGACACCCCCCACTGCCGCACGCGCACCCCAAGGGCCCGCCGTCCTCCAGGACGACGGGCCCTTGCGCATGGGACGGCGCGCGTGGCCGGCCGGCCGAGCAGGGGCCCCCGGGGTGACCGGCTCCACCTCGTGGGCAGGTGGGGTGGGGTGGATGATCTGCCACACTGGACGGACCATGCCTGCACCTGGAGAACTTACTTTTGTCGCGCCGCGGGGGGCCAAGAAGCCGCCGCGGCATCTTGCCGATCTCACGCCTGCTGAGCGCAAGGAGGCCGTCGCGGCGATCGGGGAGAAGCCGTTCCGCGCCAAGCAGCTTTCGCAGCACTACTTCGCGCGGTACGCGCACGACCCGGAGCAGTGGACGGACATCCCGGCCGCGGCGCGGGAGAAGCTGGCGGCCGAGATGCTGCCGGAGCTGATGAGCGTGGTGCGGCACATCTCGTGCGACGACGACCAGACGCGCAAGACGCTGTGGAAGCTGTTCGACGGGACGCTGGTCGAGTCGGTGCTGATGCGGTACCCGGACCGGGTGACGATGTGCATCTCCTCGCAGGCCGGGTGCGGGATGAACTGCCCGTTCTGCGCGACGGGGCAGGCGGGGCTGGACCGGAACCTCTCGACTGCCGAGATCGTTCATCAGATTGTCGATGGGATGCGGGCGCTCAGGGACGGGGAGATCCCTGGTGGCGCGGCGCGGCTGTCGAACATCGTGTTCATGGGGATGGGCGAGCCGCTCGCCAACTACAACCGGGTGACGGGGGCCATCCGGCGGCTGACCGACCCCGAGCCGGACGGGCTGGGGCTGTCGCAGCGGGGGATCACCGTGTCCACGGTGGGACTGGTGCCGGCGATGCTGCGCTTCGCCGACGAGGGCTTCAAGTGCCGCCTCGCCGTCTCGCTGCACGCCCCGGACGACGAGCTGCGGGACACGCTCGTGCCGGTCAACACGCGGTGGAAGGTGCGGGAAGTACTGGACGCGGCGTGGACGTACGCGGAGAAGTCCGGGCGCCGCATCTCGATCGAGTACGCGCTGATCAGGGACATCAATGATCAGGCGTGGCGCGGGGACCTGCTCGGGCGGCTGCTCAAGGGGAAGCGGGTGCATGTGAACCTGATTCCGCTGAACCCCACGCCCGGGTCGAAGTGGACCGCCTCGCGGCCCGAGGACGAGAAGGCGTTCGTCGAGGCGATCGCGGCGCACGGCGTGCCCGTGACCGTACGGGACACCCGTGGGCAGGAGATCGACGGCGCGTGCGGGCAGCTCGCCGCCTCGGAGCGCTGAGCGGACCGATCCCCGAAGACGAGCAGGGCCGGTCCGTGTGCGGGCCGGTCGCGGCCTCGGACGCGTGAGCGGGCGCTGGTACCGTAGCGTCGAACGTTTACATCACATATAACGCACCATCCGACAGGGGAGCGCCACAGCGCTGAGAGTGCGGACAGTGAGGCCGAAGCCGCTGCCGCAGACCCTTGAACCTCGCCCGGGTCATTCCGGGTAGGAAGTTCGGTCTCCTCATGCTGTTGCGCCCCGCCCGCGGCACCGGTCCCGCCGGACGCCGCGGGCGGGGCCGCGTCTCTTCCTGGCCAGCCAGGAGGAATGAACAAGTGAGATCTTTCGGTAGAGCCACCGCGGTCACCGTTGTCCTGGCGGTAGGCGGCGCGGCGCTGGCCGGCTGCGGCGCCTCCGGCGGCGACGAGGCGGGCGACTCCAAGACCGTCAAGCTCGTCACCCACGACTCCTTCGCGGCCTCGAAGTCCGTTCTGAAGGAGTTCGAGCAGCAGAGCGGGTACAAGGTCCAGCTCGTCAAGGGCGGGGACGCGGGCAAGGCCGTCAACCAGGCGGTGCTGACGAAGGACAACCCGCAGGGGGACGTCTTCTTCGGGATCGACAACACGCTGCTGTCGCGCGGGCTGGACGAGGGGCTCTTCACGCCGTACGAGGCGAAGGGGCTGGGTGAGGTGCCGGAGCAGCTGCAGCTGGACAAGGCGCAGCACCGCGTCACGCCCGTCGACTACGGCGACATCTGTGTGAACTACGACAAGGCTTACTTCGAGCGGAAGAAGATCGCGCCGCCGAAGACGTTCGGTGATCTTGTGAAGCCGCGGTACAAGGGGCTGCTGGTCACCGAGAACTCCGCGACCTCGTCGCCGGGGCTGGCCTTCCAGCTGGGCACCATCGCCCAGTACGGAAAGGGCGGCTGGCAGGGCTACTGGAAGAAGCTCAAGGCCAACGGCGTCGAGGTCGTCGACGGCTGGGAGCAGGCGTACTACGAGCGGTTCTCCGGCGCGGCCGGCAGCAAGGGCGACAAGCCGCTGGTCGTCTCCTACGCCTCCAGCCCGCCCGCCGAGGTCATGGACAAGAAGCCGGCGCCGAAGGAGGCGCCGACCGGCGTCGCCACCGGGACCTGCTTCCGGCAGACCGAGTTCGCCGGACTGCTGAAGGGCGCGGCGAACGAGAAGGGCGGCAAGGCGCTGCTGGACTTCCTGATCAGCAAGAAGTTCCAGGAGGACATGCCGCTGCAGATGTTCGTGAACCCGGTGGTCGAGGGCGCGAAGGTGCCCGAGCTGTTCACGAAGTACGGGCAGCGGATCGCCGATCCGAAGACGGTGGCGCCCGCCGACATCAGCAAGAACCGCGAACAGTGGATCAAGCAGTGGTCCTCGCTCGTCCTGAAGTAGAGACCGAAGGCCCTGGGGCGGGCCGGGGCGGAGGGCGGTTCCGGCGGCCGGGGCGTGCCACGGCCACCCGGCTCGCGCTGATGGCCGTGCCGTTCGTCTTCTTCGTGCTCTTCTTCGCCTACCCGGTCGCCATGATCGTCGGCCGGGGGCTGCGGGAGAGCGGGAGCTGGCAGTTCGGGCGGGTGGGGGAGGTCCTCACCGATCCGGACCTGCTGCACGTCCTGTGGTTCACCGGGTGGCAGGCGGCGGCTTCCACGGCGCTCACGCTGCTGATCGCGCTCCCCGGCGCATATGTCTTCGCGCGCTTCGCATTCCCCGGAAAGGGGCTGCTGCGGGCGGTCGTCACCGTGCCGTTCGTGCTGCCCACCGTCGTGGTCGGCTCCGCCTTCCTCGCCCTCGTGGGCCGCGGCGGCCTGCTCGACGACCTGTGGGGCGTACGGCTGGACACCTCGGTGTGGGCCATCCTGCTCGCGCACGTCTTCTTCAACTACGCGGTGGTCGTACGCACCGTGGGCGGGCTGTGGAGCGCGCTGGACCCGCGCCAGGAGGAGGCCGCGCGGGTGCTCGGCGCCGGGCGGTTCGCGGCCTGGCGGCGGGTGACGCTGCCCGCGCTGGCGCCCGCCGTGGCCGCCGCCGCGCTGATGGTCTTCCTCTTCACCTTCACCTCCTTCGGGATCGTGCAGATCCTCGGGGGCCCGCGCTTCGCCACCCTCGAAGTGGAGATCTACCGGCAGACCGCCGACTTCCTGGACCTGCCGACCGCGGCGGTGCTCACCCTCGTGCAGTTCGCCGCCGTACTCGGACTGCTCGCGCTGCACGCCTGGACGGTCCGGCGGCGCGAGAGCGCGCTGAAGCTGGTCGACGCGACCCGTACGGCACGCCGGCCGCGCGGGGCCGGGCAGTGGGCGCTGCTGTGGGGCACGCTTGTGGTCATCGCCGTACTGCTGGTGCTGCCGCTGGCCGTACTGGTCGAGCGGTCCTTCGCCGGGCCCGACGGCTACGGCCTGGTCTTCTACCGCGCGCTGCAGGCCGCGGCCGGCGCCGACTCGACGTTCACCGTGCCGCCGCTGACCGCCCTGTGGAACTCCCTGGCGTACGCGGTCGCCGCCACCGCCATCGCCGTGGTGGTCGGCGGGCTGGCGGCGGCCGCGCTGACCCGGCGCGGCGGACGGCTCGTCCGCGGCTTCGACGCGCTGCTCATGCTGCCGCTCGGCGTCTCCGCCGTGACCGTCGGCTTCGGCTTCCTGATCAGCCTCGACGAGCCGCCGCTGGACCTGCGCGCCTCATGGTGGCTCGTACCGCTCGCGCAGGCCCTGGTGGGCGTGCCGTTCGTCGTACGGACCATGCTGCCGGTGCTGCGCGCGGTGGACGGGCGGCTGCGCGAGGCCGCGGCGGTACTGGGGGCCACGCCCTGGCAGGTGTGGCGCGAGGTCGATCTGCCGCTGGTGCGGCGGGCGCTGCTGATCGCGGCCGGCTTCGCGTTCGCCGTCTCGCTCGGCGAGTTCGGCGCGACGGTGTTCATCGCGCGCCCGGACCAGCCCACGCTGCCGGTGGCCGTGGCGCGGCTGCTGGGCCGCGCGGGCGAGCTCAACTACGGGCAGGCGATGGCCCTGTCGACGATTCTGATGGTGGTGTGCGCGGGGGCGCTGCTGGCGCTGGAGCGGGTACGCACCGACCGGACGGGAGAGTTCTAGGTGACCGACGACCGGACCGATGACCGGACCGATGACCGGACCGATGACCGGACGGACGACCGGACCGACGGCCCGCTCCTGCGGCTGAACGGCCTCACCGTGCGCTTCGGGGCGCACGCCGCGCTGGACACGGTGGAGCTGGACGTCGCCGAGCACGAGACCGTCTGCGTCCTGGGGCCCAGCGGCAGCGGCAAGTCCACGCTGCTGCGGGTGATCGCCGGGCTGCAGCAGGCCGACGCGGGTGAGGTTGTACTGGACGGCCGGGACCTGCGTACCGTGCCCACCCACCGGCGGGGCGTCGGCCTCATGTTCCAGGACCACCAGCTCTTCCCGCAGCGCGATGTGGCCGGAAACGTCGCCTTCGGGCTGCGGATGCGCGGCGCCGCACGCGCCGAGCAGGAGCGCAAGGTCGCCGAACTGCTCGACCTGGTGGGCCTGCCGGGCGCCCAGCGCCGGGCCGTCGGCTCGCTCTCCGGCGGCGAGCAGCAGCGCGTCGCGCTGGCCAGGGCGCTGGCGCCCAGCCCCCGGCTGCTGATGCTGGACGAGCCGCTCGGCCAGCTCGACCGCGGGCTGCGCGAGCGCCTGGTCGTCGAACTGCGGCGGCTCTTCGGAGAGTTGGGGACGACCGTGCTGGCGGTGACGCACGACCAGGGCGAGGCGTTCGCGCTCGCCGACCGGGTCGTCGTCATGCGCGACGGGCGGATCGCGCAGACCGGTACGCCGCTGGAGGTCTGGCAGCGGCCCGCCGACGAGTTCGTCGCCCGCTTCCTCGGCTTCGACAACGTCGTGCCGGCCACCGTCACCGGCGAGGCCGCGGACACGCCGTGGGGCAAGGTGCCGGTCCCGGACGGTACGGCGGAGGGCGAGTGCCGCCTGCTCGTCCGCCCGGCCGGCGTCCGCCTGGTGCCCGCCCGCGAGGGCCTGCCCTGCACGGTCGCGGCCCGCACCTTCCGCGGTACGCACGTCTCCCTCCGGCTGCGCCCGGCGGCCGGCCCGGAACTGGACGCGGCCTGCGCGCTCGCGGACGCGCCGGAGGTGGGCGAGAGGGTCGGCGCGGCGTTCGTCGCGGAGGACGTGGTGGTCCTGCGGGCGGAGGACTGATCCGTACGGGGCGCACCAATCAAGCGGCGTGCCCCGAAGAGCCGGCCCCTCAGCCCACCAGCGGTCCCGCCGCCAGATGTGCCACGCCGCCCGTGACCGCTGTCAGGACCACGACCAGTACGCACGTGCGCAGGGCGGCGGCGCGGTGGAGGAGGCCGGACGGGGTGCCGAGGCGGCGGAGGGCTTCCGTCGTCGCGGCGCGGGCCGTGCGGGATTCGGTGACCGCGGTCAGGACGCTGAGCGCGGTACAGGCCAGTACCAGCCCGCCGCCGAGCGCGGAGAGCGGGCCGAGGGAGCCGGGGGCGCCGTGGCCGTACAGGGTGAACGCGGTGTAGGCGCCCGACGCGGCCGCCATCAGGATGCCCAGCGGGCGGCCCACCCGGCGGGACTCCTCCTGGAGGACCCGCCCGGCCAGCAGTCGTGCCGCGCCTGCCCGGCCCGCGCCCAGCACCCGCCCGCTCGCGTGGACCAGGCCGGGCGCCGCCAGCACCAGCCCGGCCGCCGACAGCAGCCAGCCGACCAGCACGCCCGCCTCGCCGGTGACCAGCCGTCCCGGCAGCGGCAGCAGCCGGGCGCCGGGGCCGGTGTGACCCGCCGCATAGACCTCCAGGGCGAGCCCGGCGGCGCCGAGCGCGATGCCCCAGGGGAGCCCGGCGGGCGTGGCGGTGGCCGTACGGGGCGGGGCGTCGGCGCACGGCTCGGCCGGCGCGTTCCGCCCCGGCCGCAGCGCCGCGGCGGTCGCGACGGCGGCCACCACGGGGACGGCCGCGAGCAGCACGCCCACCGCCGCGTACGGGAGCGGGCCGCGGCCCAGCAGCGCCGCCGGACCCATCGGCGTACCGCCCAGGCCGCCGCGCAGCCGCAGGAAGACCAGCAGGCCGAGCACGCTGCCCAGGGCGCAGGCGAGCACGGTGGAGGCGGCGGCGATCAGGGTGAGCCGGACCGGGCCGAGGCCGGCCGCGGACATGCCGCCGCGCAGCCGGGCGGCCGGGTCCGTACGGGCCACCGCGACGGCGAACTGGGCCGTGGCGGCCAGCGGGACCAGGCACCAGGCCAGCCGCAGCGCCGAGCCGGCGGCCTCGCCGC
>NZ_JBEPFC010000106.1:0-26124 GCF_040301705.1 Streptomyces sp. NPDC000151
GAGCGCGGTGCGCTCCGTGCCCCGCGCGGCCCGCTGGAGCACCCCGGCGGTCAGCAGCAGCCCGACGACCAGCGCGCCCTGGAGGACGGCGACGGCCCCGAAGGCACCGGCACCCGGGAGATGCCCGGCTGAGGTCCAGCCGGGGCGCGCCCAGGCGGTGTGCACGGCGGTCAGGGCCAGCGCGCCGAGCGCGGCGTACGGGAGGCACCTGACGATCGGCCGGTCGGTCTCCACGTCGGGCTCCGCCTCGCTGCGCGCGGTGCGGCAGACGATGACCACGCTGAGTACCGCGAGGGCGGCGACCAGCGCGGCCAGCGCGTACCCGGTCCAGCGCAGCCACGCGTCGGCGCCGGCCCGGCCGTCGGCGTCGTGCGCGGTCAGGAGCAGCACGGTGGCGATGGTCAGCAGCCCCGCCGCGGCGTGCGCGGAGCGCAGCCGGGCGACGACCCGGCGGCCGTACCAGAAGCCGTCCAGGCACAGCGTGGGGCGCTGGGAGGGCGGTGTGCCGCGGGAGGTGCCGGGGCGGCGCGGCGGCGGGGAGGCGGACTCGTACGCGCTCCAGGTGCGGTGCGAGAGCCACCACAGCAGGCCCACGAGGAGCAGCGGAAGGGCGCTCGCGACCACGAGGCGGCGGCCCGGCAGGCTCCACCAGCCGTCGTGCGCGGTGCTGAGGAAGCCGAGCCAGGAGCGGTCCGCCGAGCACGAGAGGCTGCCGGCGCACTGCCAGGCGAGCAGGTCCAGGGCCACCTCGCAGGCCCCGGCGGCGAGCAGCACCGTGAGGGTGAGCGCGAGGATGCGTACGAGGATGTCGTACACGCGCTGGGCAGGGTGGCCGCGCGGGGCGGCGGGACGCATCCAGTGCGCGAGGTTCGCCACCATGAAGGGCAGCAGGATCAGCCAGAGGGCGCGACTGCCGTTGCCCGAGGTGAGGTTGGACCAGCAGTACGCCTCGCGGACCGGCTCCTCGGGGTCGCCCTCGCGCGCGTCAGCGGGGCGTTCCTCGGCGTCCACGTCGTCGGCGCGGCGGTAGATGGCGGCGGTGTCGTCACCGGTGACGCGCACGACCCGTGGGTCGTCGAGCATCTCCGCGGGTGTGGTGCCGCCGACACCGTGCACCAGCAGTTCGAGGGCGATCCGGCGAGGTCTGTGCGCGGCGGCGGAATCCTCGTCGCCGCTCGGGTCCGTCGTGGCTGCGGGCGCGGACCGGTACGTGGTGTCCACTGTGGTTCCCCCGATGTCCGTACGTCGATGTGCGTCCCGGATTCTCTCTTGCCCGCCGGGGCGCCGCATTCACCTCATCCGGGCCGGGGAGTCACTGTCAGTGCCTCGTGCGAGGATGTCCCCGAACAGCAGCGCTTGTGTGACCTGGGGCGCGCCGTGAGCCGGGACGAAGGGACAGGCCGGGTGAGTGACAACCAGAACCTCCTCGCCGAGCAGCGGCGTGCCCTGATCCTCGACGAGGTGCGGCGGCGCGGCGGCGTCCGCGTCAATGAGCTCACCCGCAAGCTGAGCGTCTCGGACATGACGGTCCGTCGGGACCTGGACGCGCTGGCCCGCCAGGGCGTCGTGGAGAAGGTGCACGGCGGCGCCGTCCCGGTGAGCGAGCCGAGCGCGCACGAACCGGGGTTCGAGGCCAAGTCCTCTCTGGAGCTGTCGGCTAAGGAAGCCATCGCCGAGGCCGCGGCCCAGATGGCGGCGCCGGGCAGCGCGATCGCGCTGGCGGGCGGCACGACGGCGTTCGCGCTGGCCCATCAGCTGCTGGATGTGCCGGACCTGACCGTGGTGACGAATTCGGTCCGGGTGGCCGATGTGTTCTACGCCGCGCAGCGGGCGGCGGCCGGCGCCGGCGGCCCGCGCCCCGGAGCGGCCACGGTCGTACTGACCGGAGGCGTGCGGACGCCGTCGGACACGCTGGTCGGCCCGGTGGCCGACGCCGCGATCCGCTCGCTGCACTTCGATGCGCTCTTCCTCGGGGTGCACGGCATATCCGTCGAGGCCGGGCTGTCGACGCCGAATCTCGCCGAGGCGGAGACCAACCGCCACTTCGTGCGGTCGGCGCGCCGGGTCGTGGTGGTCGCGGACCACACGAAGTGGGGCACGGTGGGCCTGAGTTCGTTCGCCTCGCTGGACCAGGTGGACGTGCTGGTCACCGATCCCGGTCTGCCGGCGCACGCCCGGGCGGAGTTCGCGGAGTTGCCGCCGCGGCTGGTGGTGGCCGGTGAGCCGGAAGACGACGCAGACATCTGACGAGGCCCCAGCTATGGTGTGCGACGCCGGACTGTTCGACGGTCGGTCCTGACCTCATCACCGTGTGTAGGGGGTGCTCGTCCCGTGACGCGCCGACTGAGCCCTGTCGGGCTCGACTTCGCCGAGTCCGCGCCGCTGCGCATGGTCTTCGCGGCCGAGCTCTCCGCGCCCCCCGAAGCGGTGTACGCCGCGCTCGCCGACGACGTCGGCTCCTGGTGCGCGTGGTTCACCGGGGTCTCGCGGATCACCCCGACCGACGGCGGCAAGGGCCGCGCGGTCCGGCTGACGGGCGGCACCCGCTTCCTCGAGAGCATCCTGGCCGCCGAGCGCCCCGAGCACTACGCCTACCGCGTCGACGAGACCAACGCGCCGGGCCTGCGCGCCCTGCTGGAGGACTGGCGGCTCACCCCGGCGCCCGGCGGCACGCTCGTGCGCTGGACGTTCGCCGCCGACGGCCCCGCGCCGTTCCGCTCGGTGATGCAGCTGACCCGCCCGATGCTGGGCCGCGCGTTCCGCGACTCGATGCGGCAGCTGGACCGGCGCCTGGTCGGCGTCTGAGCGGCGCCTCGTCGGCGCGTGAGCGACGCGTCGGGGTACGAGTGGCCGGCGGCGCCGACGAGCCCGGCAGCGGGCCTCTCAGGCCGGCCAGGTGCCCTCAGCGAGGAAGGTCTGCAGGGTCCGCGCGTACGGCGCGATGTCCAGCCCCTGCTCGGCCAGCCAGGCGTCGGAGTAGTACTTGTCGAGGTAGCGGTCGCCGGGATCGCACAGGAGGGTGACCACCGAGCCCGTACGGCCGGCGGCGACCATCTCGGAGACGATCTTCAGCGCGCTCCACAGCCCCGTGCCCGTCGAGCCGCCCGCCTTGCGCCCGATGGCGGTCTCCAGCGCCCGTACGGCCGCCACGCTCGCCGCGTCCGGCACCTTCATCATCCGGTCGATCGCGCCGGGCACGAAGCTGGGCTCCATCCGGGGCCGCCCGATGCCCTCGATACGGGAGGCGGTGCGGCAGTCCGTCTCGGCGTCGCCGTTCAGCCAGCCGTCGAAGAAACAGCTGTTCTCCGGGTCGGCGACGCACACACGGGTGTCGCGCTGCATGTAGTGCACGTAGCGGGCAATCGTCGCCGAGGTACCGCCGGTGCCCGCGGTGGCCACGATCCACGCCGGGTCCGGGTACCGCTCCAGGCGCAGCTGCTGGAAGATCGATTCGGCGATGTTGTTGTTGCCGCGCCAGTCCGTGGCCCGCTCGGCGTAGGTGAACTGGTCCATGTAGTGCCCGCCGGTCTCGGCCGCGAGCCGGGCGGAGACGTCGTACACGGTCCGCGGGTCGGCGACCAGGTGGCAGGTGCCGCCGTGGAACTCGATCAGGCGGGTCTTCTCGCGGCTGGTCGTCGCGGGCATCACCGCGATGAACGGCACCCCGATGAGCTTCGCGAAGTACGCCTCGGACACGGCCGTGGAGCCGCTGGACGCCTCGATGACCGGCTTGCCGGGGCGGATCCAGCCGTTGCACAGCCCGTAGAGGAAGAGGGAGCGGGCGAGGCGGTGCTTGAGGCTGCCGGTGGGGTGCGTCGACTCGTCCTTCAGGTACAGGTCGATGCCCCACTGCTCGGGCAGCGGGAAGCGCAGCAGGTGGGTGTCGGCGCTGCGGTTGGCGTCCGCCTGGACCTTGCGCACGGCTTCTTTGAGCCAGCCGCGGTAACCGGAGTCGGTGCGGTCGACATCGAGGGTCGGCAGCGGCGCGCCTTCGGGGGCCGCCGGCGTGTCGCAGGTCCGGCCGCCGTCACCCGCGAGGCCGTCGTCGCGCCCGTCCGTGTGCTGTGCGGTACTCATCGACGTGCTCCTCGCGGTCGTCCCGGCCCGCCGTGACCACCGGGCCCAGCTCGATCATAACCATCCACCACACGCTTCTCACCTGCATAAACGCCCCTTTGAGCATCCCCAAGGAGCCCTCGGGGTACTGGTGTTCACAGGCCCGCGACCAGGGGAACTGGTGCCCGGGCCGCGATCCGGGCAGACTTCATGAAGGGCGCGGGCCTTTTCCCGTTGCCATGTGCGTGAGGAGGCGGTGCTCCATGAGGGAGCCGGAGTTCAACGCGACCGGTGTGCGCATCGAGCGCTGGCTGCGGTCGCTGACCCGAGCGGGTCAGGTCATCATCAGGGACGGCAGGCTGGCACTGCTGACGAGCTACGGCACGGAGATCGACAGCGCGCCGCTGACCTCGGTCCAGGCCCACCGGCCGCGGCTGCTGGCCCGTGACCGCGCGTTCGCCACGCTCAACGGCCATCGCTACTCCCTGACGATGGGCGCCCCCGAGCGCTTCCTGGACGTCGTACGGGCCGCCGGCGCCCGCACCTGACGCCGTACCGGAGCGACGGGGCGGATACGCCCGTACGACCGCGCCAACGGACCGCGTACGGAAGCGCACGCGGGGGCCGTATGGGTCTGCGGGCGGCGGTACGGCGACTGCATTCGGGTGAAGACCGGTGGGACGCGCTGGGGTTGCGGACCCTCTGCGGTTGCGGGAGTACGGGAGCGGGCCGACCCTGGACTGACTCGCATCACCAAGAGTTCACCTCTGGTGACTCCAGGTGAACGTGACATCGCCGGACCCGGTCCTCGCGTTTCCGTAGCGGCGGGCGCGCCCGGCCTCATCAGGGGAGTCGCGGTCGTGATCAGGCAGCCCAGCAGGCACTGCGCGGTGGAGCTCCAAGCCCTGCCGGCACGCATCGGCCAGATGCGCAGAATCGTATCGGCACAGCTTCGTTACTGGCGTCTCGACGCCTTGGTCGACCCCGCGACGCTCGGGGTGACGGAGCTGCTGACCAACGTCCACCAGCACGCCCGGCCGAGCAAGCAGTGCACGGTCGAACTGTCGGTCCTGCTGGACCAGTTGACGGTGTCGGTACGCGATCTCGATCCCCGGCTGCCGCAGCCCGCGGCGGCCGGACCGCTGGACACCGGGGGCCGCGGCCTGACCCTGATCGCGGAGCTGAGCGAGAGCTGGGGCGCCCGCCCGGAGGACTCCGGCAAGGTCGTGTGGTTCACGCTCCCGGCACTCACCCGTGGCCGCGAGGAGCCGGGTCACGCGCTCAGCCGTCTGCCGGAACCGTCCGAGACGGAGCGCACCGAAGCGAGCAGCGGAGTGCGCACACCGGCACGCGGCGCACGCGTGGGCTGAGCGCCCGGTCCCCCAGGGGCCGGGCGCTCAGCCGTCTGTACGGACGAGCGCGACGCCCGTCTGTAGGGACGCGAGCCGCGCCCGTCCGTACGGACGGACACGGCGCAGCCCCAGTTCCCCGGGCAGCGGGGACGGTCACGTCGCGCCTCCCCTGCCCTTGCCGCGCGTCCCGAACTGCTCGTCCAGGACGGAGAGCCGCCGCCAGTACTCGTCCTCGTCGATCTCGCCGGAGGCGAACCGGTGGCCGAGTACGGAGAGGGGCGACGGATCGGTACCGGTGTGACCGACGGCGCCGGACCGCTGCCAGGGCCCCCGCCCGCGCCATACGGTGCGCCGCAGCAAGGTGACCACACCGATGACGGCGATCGCCCACAGCAGCGGGAAGAACAGGATCCAGGGCCCCGGACCGCCGCCGGACCAGGGTGTTGCCAGGACGTCCATGATGATCAGCTCCTCGAAAGGTCACGCTGTTTCCGCGTTCCCTTCGAGCCTGATCCACCGAACGCCTCCCGTCGTCGTACGGACAGCGGCACCGGGCCTACCTCTCGAGGAGTACGCCCGGCAACGGGGGTGGCGACACGGAGTTGTAACTACTGGTATGTAAAGTGCCCTCATGCTCATACCTAAGCGCCCCACCGGGGCCAGCCCCACCGCTGCCCTCCGTACCGTGCTGGGCGACCTGCCCCCAAAGGCGCTCCGCGGCCGGTTCGACGCCCACGACCACCTGTTTCTCGCCACGCCCCAGCTGCCGGGCCGGGAACTGGCGGACACCGGTGCCGCGGCCGCCGAGCTGCGCGCCTTCCGGGAGGCGGGCGGCGGCACAGTGGCGCAGTGGACGCCGTACGGGATGGGGCGCCGCGCATCCGAACTGGTGCAGCTCTCCCGGGAGTCGGGCGTACGGGTCGTGGCGGCCACCGGGCTGCACCAGGCGGCGCACTACGCACCGGAGACGCTCGAACGGGTCCGCGAGGACCTGGCGGGCCTCTTCGTCGCCGAGCTGACGGAGGGCATCGGCGGGCCCGGCGGCCCGCGGGCCGGCCTCATCAAGGTGGCAGGCGGCTTCCACGGCCTGGACGCGCACGCCCGGTACACGCTGACCGCCGCGGCCGAAGCACACCACGCCACGGGGGCCGCCATCGGCGTCCACCTGGAGCTGGGCACCGGCGCCCTCGACGTGCTCGACCTGCTGTGCGACGAGGCAGGCGTACCGCCGCAGCACGTGATACTCGGCCACCTCAACCGCTCCCCCGACGCGGCCGTCCACCGCACGGCCGCCGAGGCGGGCGCCTACCTGGCCTTCGACGGCCCCTCGCGGGCGCACCACGCGACGGACTGGCGGCTCCCGGAGGTGCTGGCCGCGCTGGTCGACGCGGGGTTCGGCGACCGCGTCCTGCTGGGCGGCGACACGACCACGGCCGGGGCCCGCTCGGTCGACGGCGGGCCGGGAATGCCGTACGTCGTACTCGGGCTGCGCCGCCGCCTCGAACTCACCCTGGAGAAGGAAGCGGTGGAGCGCATGCTGACAGCCAATCCGGCGCGCGCCTTCGCCACGGAGTGGCGGGCCTGAGCCGCACCGGGTGGGTCAGCCGGTGTGCTCGCCCTCGAGGACGATCAGCGGGTCGTCCAGTACCGGCTGCCAGGCCAGCTCGGCCGCGCCGACCAGGCCGTTGTGGTCCAGGGTGCAGGGCAGGATCGGCACGCCGCCGCTGCGCCCCCAGAGGCTGCGGTCCGCCACCACGGCCCGCAGCCGTTCCGGGTCGGCCTCCAGAAGCGCCCGGTGCAGCCCCCCGAGGATGATGCGGTCGGGGTTCAGGATGTTGACCAGCCCCGCGATGCCGAGGCCGAGCCGGTCGATCAGCAGCTCGCCGGCGGCCCGTACGGAGGCGTCCGCGTACTCCTCGCGCAGCAGATCCGTCGCCTGCTTGAGCAGCGAGCCTTCGGGGCCCGGCGTACGGCCCGCGGCGCCCAGGAAGGCGAGCGGGTCCGCCTCGACGTCGAGACAGCCGCGGCTGCCGCAGTGGCAGGGGGCGCCCTCCGGGTTGACGGTGAGGTGCCCGACCTCCAGGGCCAGTCCCGAACTGCCGCTGTGCAGCCGTCCGTCCAGTACCAGCGCGCCGCCGACGCCCCGGTGGCCGGACGCCACGCACAGCAGGTCCCGAGCGCCGCGCCCGGCACCGTGGCGGTGTTCGGCGAGGGCCGTGAGGTTGACATCGTTGCCGCTGAAGCCGACGTGCGCGGTGACGCCCGGCACCTTGGCGTCGGCCAGCGCCTGGAGGAACAGCTCGCGTACGGGAGCGCCGGCGGGCCAGGCGAGGTGCAGCGGGTTGAGCGCCTCACCGTCCGGCTCGGCGACCGCGGAGGGCACGGCGAGCCCGGCACCCAGGCACTGCCGCCCGGAGTCGCGCAGCAGCCCGGAACCGGCGCGCACGGCCTCGGCCAGGATGTGCGCCGGGTCGGCGGGGATGGTGCCGCATCCGGACGTGGTGGCCACGATCCGGCCACCGAGGCCCACCAGGGCGACCCGGTAGCCGTCGGCGTGGATCTGCACGGCCAGCACGACGGGCCCCTGGTCGGCGATGAACAGCCGGTGCGAGGGGCGGCCCTGGGTACCCGCGGCGGCGGTCGGGTGCGCGTCGACGGTGATGAGGCCGAGCGCTTCGAGCTCGGCGGCCACCGCACCGGCCGTCGCGCGCGTCACGCCGAGTTCGGAGGTCAGCACGGCACGCGTCGGCGCGCGCCCGGTGTGTACGAGCTCCAGCGCGGGCCCGAGCGCGCCGCGGCCCCGCTCCAGCCTGGTCGTCCGAGTGTGGGTCACGCCGTCCATTCTGACTTTGTATCCGATATGAACAAAACACGGCCCGCCGCCTCACGGAAATCCCCCGGTCGCGCGCCGCACACCGAGACGCTACCCCCGCGCCGCCACCGTGTACGGCCACCCGGCGGCCCGCCCGGAGGCCGCGCGGCCGGCCCGGCGTTCCACGCGGCCGGATTCACGCACTGACAGCCCCCGGTTCCGGCTCGATACTTGAGTACGGACCCCCGTATGTGAGTACGAACACGGATGTCCGTCCCGCCCGGAGCACGTACGACTGGACACGTACCTCTGCATCTGCACATGGACCGCCCCTGGGGGGACACATGAAGGCGATACTCCGGAACCGCGACCCCGAGACGCAAGAGCAGTCGGCGCACACGGCTCCCTGGCTGCGCGACGCGGCGCGGCTGACGTTCGGCAATTCCGTCTCCCGCATCTACCTTGCCCTGGTCGCGGCAGCGGTGATCTTCGCCGTCGTCGACTCGCTCTTCGTCGACCACCCGGACGCCTCGATGTCCGGCGTCTGGGCCGCGCTGCTCACCTCTCCGACCCTCTTCCCGCTGTGGTTCGCGGGGGATGCGATCTGGAGCGATGCGGGCGCTCCCGCCTGGTACTCGATCGCCACCATCGGCCTCGCGGCGCTGGTCAACGCCCTGCTGCTGGGTCTGGTCCACCGCGCTCTGCGCGGCCGGCCGGCCGCGCCCAGGGCCATTGTCAGTGGCGGCTGGGACACTCATCGGCATGGAGATCACTGAATTCGTCGAAATGCTCCGCCGGGACGGCCGGTTGCTGGCGGATGCCGCGGACAAGGCCGGCCCCGACGCCTCGGTCCCGTCCTGTCCCGACTGGCAGATCCGCGACCTGCTCGTGCACGTCGGCCGCGTCCACCGCTGGGCGACGGGATATGTCACGGGCGCGACGGACGGGCGCGTGCGGCCGCCCGAGGCGCCCGACCTGGACGGCACGGCGCTGGTGGAATGGGTGCGCGAGGGCCATGCCGCCCTGGTCGCGGCGCTGACCGCGGCCCCGGCCGACCTGAACTGCTGGACGTTCCTGCCCGCTTCTTCGCCACTGGAGTTCTGGGCCCGCCGGCAGGCCCATGAGACGGCGATACACCGCATCGACGCCGAGGCGGCGCTCGGCGCCGGCTTCTCCGCCGTCGACCCCGCGTTCGCCGCGGACGGCATCGACGAGCTGCTGACGGGCTTCCTCGCCAGTGACCGCGGTCGCGCGCGCACGACGCCCGACAAGGAGTTGTATATACGCACCACGGACGCGCCCGGCCCCGCCGGCACGGGCAACGCCGCCTGGCGCCTGCGGCTTTCGGACGCGCCGCCTCGTACGGAGCGGGAGACGGCGACCGGAGACGACGACGGCGCGGCGGGCCCGGCGACCGGCTCCGCGCCGGACTGTGTGCTCGAAGGACCCGCTGCGGACCTCTACGCGATGCTGTGGAACCGCCTGCCGTGGCAGAGTTCCGAGGCGGTGACGGTGACGCTCGGCGGCGACGGTTCCTTCCCCCGGCTCTGGCAGGAGCTGTTCGCGATCTGATCGCGGCCGTGTCCCGCCGGCGACCGGCCCGTGGGGCATGTGCGGGAGACGGACGGCAGCGGTCCTCAGCCCGCGAAGGCCGGCTGGTCGAGCCCCTGGCCCGCGCCCGGGACGACGAGCACCGAGCCCTCCAGCGGATGCCGCGGCGTGTCCTCCTGAGCCGTGGTGATGTAGAGATCGGTGAGGTCACGGCCGCCGAAGGCACAGGCGGTCGGGCGCCGGACGGGCAGTTCGACCGTACGGTCGAGGGCGCCGTCGGGCGTGTAGCGGCGCACCTGCCCGCCGTCCCACAGCGCCACCCAGACGCAGCCCTCCGCGTCCACGCACAGCCCGTCCGGGAAGCCTGCGCCCTGCTCGATCTCCACGTAGGGCCGCCGGTTCCGGACGAACTGGCCCGTGGCGTCCCCGTCTCCGTCGCCCACGTCGAAGACGTCGATCCGCCGGGTCGGGGTGTCGATGTAGTACATCAGCCGGCCGTCCGGGCTCCAGCCGATGCCGTTGCTGACCGTGGCGTCCGGGAGCACCCGCACCGTGCTGCCGTCCGGGGCGACCCGGGACAGCGTGCCGCCGCCCGGCGCCTCGTCGTACAGCATGGTCCCGGCCCACAGCGCCCCGTCGGGCGCCACGGCCGCGTCGTTGCCGCGCCGCCCCGGCACGGCCTCGTAGGCCAGCCAGGAGAACTTCCCGGACGCGTCGTAAAGGCCCACGCCGTCCCGGAGGTTGACGACCAGGCCGCCTGCTGTGCGCGGCTTCGCGGCACCCACGTGCTGTTCGGTGACCATGACGGTGCGGCGCCCGGTGGCGGGATCGTAGGTGTGCACCCGACAGGTGAGGATGTCCACCCAGATCAGCCGCGCGTGCGCGGCGTCCCACGTCGGCCCCTCACCGAGCCGCGCACCCGACCGCACGGCAACGTCCCACTGCCTCATGACCGCTCGCCTTCCTCAGCCACCGGTTCTCCCGGCTCTTCCGGCGCTGGCAGCTGCGGCACGAGGCGTGCGCCACTGCCGTGCATGCGCTGGTTCCGGCCGGTGATCGGCCGGGCGCGCTCAGCCTATGAGCGGCCGGAGGGCAGCGGCAATCCCGTGCGCATGACAGACTCCTGCCGTGTCTCCGACCCGCTCACAGGCCCAACGGGACGCCGTCACCGTCGAGATCGCCTTCGCCGTGGTGACCGGTGCGGTCGTGGGCGCCCTCGCCTTCCTGATCTGCGCGGCGCCTGCCCTGTGGGACGTGCTGCCCGCCTCCTGGCGCGGGTCCTGGCTCATGGGCGCCGCGCTGGTCGGCGGCGCGGCCTGCGCCTACCGGGTGGTGCGGGTCCTGTGGCGGTGGCGTCAGCCCAGCCAGCCGGGGCGCACGAGCCCCGACTCGTAGGCCAGTACGACCAGTTGGGCCCGGTCCCGGGCGCCGAGCTTCACCATCGTGCGGCTGACGTGCGTCTTGGCCGTGAGCGGACTGACGACGAGCCGACGCGCGATCTCCTCGTTCGACAGCCCGATGCCGACCAGCGCCATCACCTCCCGCTCCCGCTCGGTCAGTTGGGCCAGCCCCTCCGCCGCGGCCGGCTCCTTCGAACGCGCGGCGAACTCGGCGATCAGCCGCCGGGTCACTCCCGGGGACAGCAGCGCATCACCGGCCACCACGGCGCGTACGGCGCGCAGCAGCTCGTCCGGCTCGGTGTCCTTCACGAGGAACCCGGAGGCGCCCGAGCGGATCGCCTCGAACACGTACTCATCCAGCTCGAAGGTCGTCAGCATGACCACCTTCACCCCGGCCAGCCGCTCGTCCCCGGTGATCCGCCGGGTGGCGGCCAGCCCGTCCAGGACCGGCATCCGGATGTCCATGAGGACGACATCGGGCCGCCGCTCCCGTACGACGGTCAGCGCCTCCTCCCCGTCGGCGGCCTCGCCGACCACCTCGATGTCCGGCTGCGCGTCCAGCAGCGCCCGGAAGCCGGCCCGCACCAGCACCTGATCGTCAGCGAGCAGTACCCGGATCACGCGCTCTCCTCGTCGTCATCGCCCGCCGCACGGCCCGTGGGCGGGCCGTGCGGACCCCCGTCCTTCTCCTCGGCGGTCTCGCCCGCCCGGCCGGTACCGCCGCTCCCCCGCAGCGGGATCGTGGCGCGCACGGTGAAGCCGCCGTCCGCGCGCGGGCCCGCCTGTACCTCGCCACCGAGCGCCGCGGCGCGTTCGCGCATGCCGACCAGGCCGTTCCCGCCGCCGGGCGGCCCCTCCCCCGTGGCCGGCCCGTCGTCGTCGACACGGAGGCGCAGAGCGTCCGCCGCCCGCGCGAGATGCACGCGTGCGCTGCGGGCCCCGGAGTGCCGCACGATGTTGGTCAACGCCTCCTGGACGATGCGGAACGCCGCGAGGTCCGCGCCCGGCGGCAGCCCCGACACCCGGCCCTCGACCGACACGGCCACGTCCAGCCCCGCGCTCTTCGCCTGCTCGGCCAGCTCGGGCAGCCGGGCCAGTCCGGGCGCCGGCGACCGGGGCGCCCGCCCCTGCGCGCGCAGCGTGTCGAGTACCTGCCGGACCTCGCCGAGCGCTTCCTTGCTGGCTCCCTTGATCGTCGTCAGAGCCGTACGCGCCTGCTCGGGGTCGTCGTCGAGCAGGGCGAGCCCGACGCCGGCCTGGACGTTGATGACGGAGAGGCTGTGCGCGAGGACGTCGTGCAGCTCGCGCGCGATCCGCAGCCGTTCCTCGTCGGCCCGGCGCCGCGCCGCCGCCGCGCGCTCGGCCCGGGCGTGCGCGAGCTGCTCGCGGCGCAGTCGGCCCAGTTCGGACGCGGCGACGATCGCCACCACCCAGCCGGCGACGATCAGCTCCTGCCCCCACGGCGCGGCACCGTCGCCGGCCGGCGGCAGCCATCGGTACAGCCAGTGCGCGACGAGCAGATGCCCGGCCCACAGCAGCCCCACCGCGCTCCACGCCGCGACGCGCCGCCCCGCCACGACAGCGGCGAAGCACCCGACCGCCACGACCAGGAAGGCCGGACCGTACGGATACCCGCCCCCGAGGTAGAGCAGCGCGGCGACCGCGGTACCGAACGCGACGACGCGCGGAAAGCGATGACGCCCGAGCAGCAGGAGGGAGCCCGCGAGCAGCAGAATCTCCGCAACACCGTCCAGGGCCGCCCGGTCCGGCTGCCCGTGCGCGGCAAAGCGCGTACCGACCTGCACGAACACGGCGATCAGCACGGTCGAACGCCAGGGCGTACGCCAGCGCGTACGCCGCGCGGTGGCACCGCCGGCCGGGAGATCGGCAGCAGGGCGGCCGGGGGCCGAGTCCGGCGCACCGGGAGCCACGGACCAGCGCCCCCGCACGGATCCGAGCCACCCGAAGCAGTGCCGCACCCACGACGGCCGTCCCTTGTCCATGCCGCCACGCTAGCCCGCCCCACCTGCCCACGGCGTCCCCCGAGCGCGGTGCCGACCGGTACTCCGTGGGGAGTACCGGGAGGAGCGGAAGACCGCCGCAGGCTTCCCGAGAACGGCGAGCCCGGCGCCGCCCAGCGGCTCAGCGGGCCCGGCGGCTCAGCGGGCAGGCGTGGGCAGCCCCACCGAGCGGGCGAGTTGCAGTACCGCCTGCTCGAAGAACTCCTCCCGCGCCTCGATCACCCGGTTGAACTGTCCGAAGAGCTCAAAACCCACCAGCCCGAACAGCTGCGCCCAGGCACCGACCAGCCGGGCCGCAACCCCGGCGGGCAGCTCCACGCCCTGCTCCGCGACCAGCGCCAGCATGTCCCCGACCACGGCGTCCGGCAGCGGATCGTCGGGCTCGCGCAGTGCACCTGCCGCATACGCATCCCGTACGACCTCGATGAGCGCCCGCGCCACCCGGCCGGCGGGCTCGGCGGTGGCCTGGGGGGCGCGGTAGCCGGGTACGGGTGAGCCGTAGATCAGCGCGTACTCGTGCGGGTGGGCCAGCGCCCACTCCCGTACGGCGTGGCACACGGCGGTCCACCGGGCAGCCGGCGCCACGGCGGCCGCACCACCCCGCCGAGACCGCGCTCGCCGCGCGTCCGCCGCGGCGAGCGCGGCTTCCGCGGCCTGCCCGACGGCGTTGTACGCGTCGAGGATCAGGGCCGTCAGCAGGTCGTCCCGGCTCGGGAAGTAACGGTAGAGGGCCGAGGAGACCATGCCGAGCTCCCGGGCCACGGCGCGCAGCGAGAGCTTCGCGGCACCTTCGGCGGCGAGCTGTCTGCGGGCCTCGTCCTTGATCGCAGCGGTGATCTCACCGCGGGCCCGCTCCCTGGCTCCCTTGATCGCGGTCAACCTGACTCCCTTGATCACAGTCGTGCCGGTCATGGCAGTCATGACAGTCATGCCGGTCATGGCAGTCGTGACAGTCATGGCAGTCGTGACAGTTGCGCGGAGCAGTGTGCCACTTTCTGGAGCACCGGCCAATCACGAGAGCACTGCTCTTGCTTTGGCGCACCGTTCGCGCGCACACTGCTCTAAAGCGAGAGCAGTGCTCTCACGTAGAGCTATCACGCAGTGCTCTCACGCAAACGAAAGGACCCGCCATGAACGAGCCCAGGAACGAGCTGAAGAACGAGCTGAGGAACGAGCTTCAGAAGTCCCAGCAGGCCGAGCCGCGCAGCGAGCAGTCGGCTCCCCGTTACCTCAAGCCTGGCCGGCTCGGCGCCCGGCTCAACGGCGTCGTCGGCTGGCTGGCCCGGCGCGGGGTCAGCCTGGCCGGCAGCGCGGACCTCGCCGTGCGCGGCCGGAAGAGCGGCGAGTGGCGGCGGGTGCCGGTGAATCCGCTGGCCTTCGAAGGCGCTCAGTACCTCGTCTCGGCGCGCGGCAACGGCGAGTGGGTCCGCAACCTGCGCGCGGCCGGCGGCGGACAGTTGCGGGTGGGGCGCAGGACCCGCGCGTTCACCGCCGTGGAGCTCCCGCCGGCCGAGACGCCCGCGATCCTGCGGGCGTATCTGGAGCGCTGGGGCTGGGAGGTGAAGCAGTACTTCGGCGAGGTCACCGCCCGGTCGGCCGACGACACCCTGCTCGCCGCCGCCCCGCACCACCCGGTCTTCCGCATCAGCCCGACCGAGTGATCCGGTACCCGGATATCACGGAGCTCCCGTACCAGCTCAACCCGGCACCAGCCCTCACAGATGCCAGCCCGCCCTCCCCATACCAACACTCACCGATCCAACCTCCCCGATCCAACACTCACCGATCCAACCCGCACCGATCCCCCACTCACCGATCCAGCGCAGACAACGCCCGATGGGCCAACGGATGGGTCCGTACGAGCTCCGCCAGGGTGGTCGTGCCGCGGGTGATCTTCGCGAAGGCGTTCCACGCCGGGCGGAAGCCCGTGATCGTGGCGTGCAGCAGGCCCGGGCGGCGGGAGAAGACCGCGAGCATCCGGCGGCCCACGCCCATCTCGACGCCCAGCCCGGCCTTGATCGCAAAGGCGTAGTTGAGCGCCTGGCGGCGCGCGTCCACCGCGTCGTGCGCCTCGGCCACCCGTACCGCCCACTCGCCCGCCAGCCGGCCCGACCGCAGGGCGAAGGAGATGCCCTCGCGCGTCCACGGCTCCAGCAGCCCGGCCGCGTCGCCGCAGACCATCACGCGCCCCCGCGACAGCGGCGAGTCCTCCGCGCGGCACCGCGTCAGGTGCCCCGAGGAGATGCTCGGCTCGAAGCCCGCGAGGCCCAGCCGCCCGATGAAGTCCTCCAGATACCGCTTGGTGGCCGCGCCCTCGCCGCGCGCCGAGATCACGCCGACGGTCAGCGTGTCCCCCTTGGGGAAGACCCACCCGTAACTGCCCGGGATCGGCCCCCAGTCGATGAGCACCCGCCCCGCCCAGTCCTCGGCGACCGTCGGCGGCACCGGGATCTCCGCCTCCAGGCCGAGGTCCACCTGGTCGAGCTTGACCCCCACGTGCGCGCCTATCCGGCTCGCGCTGCCGTCCGCGCCGACCACCGCCCGCGCGAGCACCGTCTCGCCGCCGCTCAGCACGACCGCGACGGTGCGGCGATCGGGGACGGCGCTGCCGTGCTGCTCGACACGGGTGACCGTGACGCCCGTACGCAGCTCGGCGCCCGCCTTCTGCGCGGCCTCGACGAGCTGGGCGTCGAACTCGGGGCGGTTGATGAGCCCGAAGAGCATCTGCCGGGAGCGGCGCGTACGCGTCAGCCTGCCGTTCAGGGAAAACGTCACGGCGTGCACGCGGTCCTGCAGCGGCAGCTCGAAGCCGGGCGGCAGCGCGTCGCGCGAGGGGCCGATGATGCCACCGCCGCAGGTCTTGTACCGGGGAAGTTCGGCCTTCTCCAGGATGAGTACGCGGCGTCCCGTACAGGCCGCGGCATAGGCCGCCGAAGCGCCCGCTGGCCCCGCGCCGACCACCACCACGTCCCACACCATTCGGCCGTCCTGGGCTGCGCTCTCGCTGCTCACCTGTGCTGCTACTCCCGATCGATCCCTGGTACGAATCCCTGGCATGGATCCCTGGCTGCGTGTACCGCCCGCACCTTTGCGCGTACCGCCCGTGCCTTGCGCGTACCGCCCGCATCCTACGGCTCGCTGATCGCGGAGGTGCCTGTGGGAAGATCGGAGGCACCATCCCCCTACGTACGGACGCACAACGTACGTACGGCCACATAACGTACGCACACCCGGCCCGGCGGGCTTCGCGGACTCCGCCCCCGCCAGGACAACGTCGCGCCCACAAGGAGCGTTCCCATGCCTGACAGCCCGCTCGCCACCACCGTCGCCGCGCTGCAGTCCCGCGCCAGGGCCGAACTGACCGAACTGGTGGCCTTCAAGTCGGTCGCCGACCCCGCGCAGTTCCCGAAGAGCGAGTGCGAGGCCGCGGCCCGGTGGATAACGGGGGCGCTGCGGGCCGAGGGCTTCGAGGACGTCGCCGTACTGGAGACGCCGGACGGCACCGAGTCCGTCTACGGCTTCCTGCCCGGCCCGGCCGGCGCCCCCACCGTCCTGCTGTACGCGCACTACGACGTGCAGCCGCCGCTGGACGAGAGCGCCTGGCTGAGCCCGCCCTTCGAGCTGACCGAGCGCGACGGCCGCTGGTACGGCCGCGGCACCGCGGACTGCAAGGGCGGCCTGATCATGCACCTGACGGCGCTGCGCGCGCTCAAGGAGCACGGCGGCGTACCGGTCAACGTCAAGGTGATCGTCGAGGGCTCGGAGGAGCAGGGCACCGGCGGGCTGGAGCGGTACGCCGAGGCGCACCCCGACCTGCTCGCCGCCGACGCCGTCGTCATCGGCGACACCGGCAACTTCCGCGTCGGCCTGCCCACGGTCACCGCCTCGCTCCGCGGCATGACGATGCTGCGCGTCCAGGTGGACACGCTGGCGGGCAATCTGCACTCGGGGCAGTTCGGCGGCGCCGCGCCCGACGCGCTCGCCGCGCTGATCCGCCTCCTGGACTCGCTGCGCGCGGAGGACGGTTCCACGACGGTCGACGGGCTGGCGGCGGACGGTACGTGGGAGGGCCTCCAGTACGACGAGGAGGAGTTCCGCAAGGACGCCAAGGTGCTCGACGGCGTGGAGCTGATCGGCTCCGGCAGCGTCGCCGACCGGGTCTGGGCCCGCCCGGCCGTCACCGTGATCGGTATCGACTGCCCGCCGGTCGTCGGCGCCACCCCGTCGGTACAGGCGAGCGCGCGGGCGCAGGTGAGCCTGCGAGTGCCGCCGGGCCAGGACGCCGCCGAGGCCACCAAGCTGCTCACGGCGCACCTGGAGGCGGCCGCGCCTTGGGGCGCTCGCGTCACGGTCGAGCAGGTCGGCCAGGGCCAGCCGTTCAGCGCCGACCTCAGCAGCCCGGCGTACGAGTCGATGGCGTCGGCGCTGCGCGAGGCGTACGACGGTACCGAGATGCAGGCCGCCGGCATGGGCGGCTCCATCCCGCTGTGCAACACGCTCGGCGCGCTGTACCCGGAGGCGGAGATCCTGCTCATCGGGCTGAGCGAGCCGGAGGCGCAGATCCACGCGGTGAACGAGAGCGTGTCCCCGGAGGAGCTGGAGCGACTGTCGCTGGCGGAGGCACTGTTCCTGCAGCGGTATGCGGGGAGCAAGGCGGGGGCGTAGAGGCGTAGCGCGAGTTCGGGGGCGTGGAGGTCGGCGTGGGGCGGGCCTGGTGCCTGGTGCCGCCCCACGCCCTGTACAGCAACGCTCGTCTCCTCGGGCAATCGCCACCGGGGCGTACCGAGGCCTACCGGGGCGTACCGGGGCGTCACCCCACAGGAACGCCCGCCTCCAGATAGAGCGGGCGTCCCTGTGCGCGGGCGCGCAGGGCCCACCGAAGGCGGTTCCAGCGCACGGGCGGCAGCATCGACTCGGCCTCGTCCTCGGTGACGAACCGCCAGTCGCGCAGCTCCGAGCCCGGCAGCAGCAGGTCCCGTATCTGCTCGTCGGGCAGCCGCCCGCCGTCGAACAGCAGCCGCAGCCCGCCGAATCCGGGCGGCACCGGCGCCTCCCAGTCGAGTACCAACAGGCGCGGCATCGTGGGGAGCCGGATGTCCAGTTCCTCGGCCACTTCCCGTACGCCGGCCCGGGCCGGCGGCTCGCCCGGTTCCACGACCCCACCGGGAAATTCCCAGCCGGGTTTGTACGTCGGGTCCACCAGCAGTACCCGGTCCTCCTCATCGAAGAGCAGTACACCGGCGGCCAGGGTCTCGGCGGTCGGCTCGGGCGTCTGGACGATGTCGCAGGCGCCGTCGCCGGTCCGCACGGCCTCGGCGATGCGCTCGGCCGTCTCCCGCGGCCCGAGGCCCGAGGTGTCGATGACGTGGGCGTCGCCGCGGATCCAGTCCAGCGCCTGACGGTAGGGCTCCAGGTGCGTCAGGCTCCGCGTACGAATCGCCGCGGCGGCGTCCGCGGCCCCGCCGTCCTCCCGTACGGGCTGCTCCTCCCGTACGGGCTCGTCCTGTACAGACGCTTCCCCTACGGGCGCATCCCGTAGCGACTCCTCCCGTACAGGCTCGTCCCGCAGTGCGATCCGCTCCCGGAGGATCGTTTCCTCCGCATGGAGCAGCACGTGTCGCACCGGGATACGACGTGAGGCCAGCCCGCCGAAGATCTCGTCCCGGTACTCCTGCCGCAGCAGCGTCATCGGCGTGATCAGCGGCCCCGATACCTCCGTGAGCAGCGCGGCGGCCGTGTCGACGACGAGTCTGCGCCAGGACGGCAGGTCCTGGTAGTCGTCGACATCGTCCAGCCGCTTGGCCGGAAGCATCTCCTTCAGCTCACGGCCGACCAGTTCGGGATCGTAGAGCGTGCTCCCGGGGAGCAGGTCCAACAGTTCCTGTGCTGCTGTGGTCTTGCCCGCACCGAACGCGCCGTTCAGCCAGACGATCACGGTTCCCCCTCATCCCTAGACGCCTGTGAGTTGCCCGCAACACCCTGCCACGGAAACGCGCCACGGACGGCCGCTCCCGCAGGGCCGCCCCACGCCGCTGTCAACCCCTCGCGCCAGAGGTCACCGCCTGGTACCCACTTCCCACCCCACCTCGACACCCCGCACAAACCACCGCATCACGCCAATTCCCCCCACGCCGGATCGTTCCCTCCCCCCAAGCCACCTACCATCCCCCCTCCGCACGCCCTCACCGCGTCCGCAGTGCGCTCACAGGTATGGGACAGTCGCCGCGCTCAGCGTTGCCGCGACGCCCGCTACGCAGGATTCACCGAGAGGACCCAGTACTGATGGACCTGGAATTCCTCCGTCTTGGACTGATGACCCAGCTCGGCCAAGGCGTGAACGACTGGACGCGCTATGACCCCACCGTTGCCCACGAATTCATTGACAAGACGGCGGGCGAATTCGCCCATGTCCACGCACGGACCACGGGCGGCGGATGCAACGCCCTGCCCGACACCACACGGCGATCAGGCGCGGGGGGTTGGGGAGGTGAGGCGTTCCATGGTGGGGGATACGCCGGTGGGCTTGAAGACGCCTTTGTAGGCGCTGATGGCGGATACGGAGGCGATGAGGATGCTGCTGACGATGTCCTTGCCCGCGAAGTCGCCGGCGAAATAGGCGCTGCCGAGGCCGACGAGGATCGAGACGGCCATTTGTACGGAGGCGCGGGCGGCGCTGCTCCACTGGGGTCGGTTGACGACGGATATCAGGAGCGGGGAGACGAATCCGATGATCAGGGCCCACATTTGCGCGTTCGTCATGGGGCGCCGCCTCTCTCAAGATTCAAGACCGGAGAGTGCACTGGAGGGTGGTGGCCGTGAGTGCTTGAGGGGAGCGTCGGGGCGGGCGGGGGACTCGGCAAGGGGGCTTACGGACTCGTTCCCGTAACGGCGGACTCGTTCCAGTAACGGCGGACCCATTCCCGTAACGACGGGCGACATTTGGGTAGCGGCGGCTTGCGTGCGTGCCGCCGGGCGTCAGCAGGTGGGGAGGCCCGGTACTGGTTGGTCGTTGTCGCCGCCCTTGAGGTAGACGACGCTGACGTAGACGCCGGTGTTGCCGTTGTCGTCGTCGGTTCTGGCCCACCAGACGTTGGTCCATCGGCCGTAGGTCTCGCGGCGGCCGAGGTCGGCCTGGCAGTAGAAGTAACTGGTGCCGGCGTTCAGGGTGCCGGCCCTGTCGAAGTTCTTCGTGTAGGAGTCGGCGGGGCGCCAGACCTCGCAGTGGTATCTGCCTCCGGCGGCGGACGCGCAGGGGGCCGGGGAAGTGCCCGTGGCGGTCGCGGTCGCGGCAGCGGTCGCAGTGGGGGTGGGGGAAGCCGTCGCAGTGGCGGGGGCGGAGGTGGGTGAGGAGGGGCTGTTGGGTTCCTTTGGCCGGTTCTTGTGCTGGTCTTGGGTGCTTGGGGTGGCCGCGGTTCGCTCATGTGGGGTGAGCAGGGCGTAGGTGGCCGCGCCCGCGGTCAGGAGTACCGCGGCCACGGCTGCGGCGAGCAGCGGTCCTCGGCGGCGACGGCGGCCGGCTTCCGGTGCGGGAGCAGCGGCGGGACCAGCGGCGGGAGCAGCGGCGGGACCAGCGGCGGGAGCAGAGGCGGGAGCAGCGGCGGGGGCGGGGCCGAAGCCCGGTGGTGGGGTGTTTCCGGCGGCCCGTACGTCGCGTTCGGTCGGGGAGTGGGGCGGGTCACCGGCCTCCGGGGCGCGTCCCTCGGCCACCGACCGCAGCATGTCGTGGGCCTGCGCGGCCGACGGGCGGGCGGTCGGGTCCTTGGCCATCAGGGCGCGGAGTACGGGCGTCAGCGCGCCGGCGCGCCGCGGTTCGGGAAGCGGCTCGGAGACGATCGCGGTGAGTGTCGACCACACCGACGTACGGCGGAAGGGCGCCGCCCCCTCCACCGCCGCGTACAGGGTCATGCCGAGCGACCAGATGTCGGACGCCGGCCCGGGCGCCAGGTCCTGGGCCCGCTCGGGCGGCAAGTAGTCCAGCGAGCCGACGAGTTGACCGCTGCGGGTGAGGTTGGTCCGCGTGCCGTCGTCGGGGGCCTGGATGCTGGCGATGCCGAAGTCGGTGATCACGACGCGGCCGGTGCGGTCGAGCAGGATGTTGCCGGGCTTGATGTCCCGGTGCAGTACGCCGGCCCGGTGCGCGGCGTCCAGCGCGTCCATCACCTGCGCGCCGATCCCGGCGGCCTCCCTCGGGTCCAGCGGCCCTCGCTGCCTCATGACGTCGTCGAGGGAGGGGCCCTCGATCAGTTCCATGACGATGACGGGCCGGTCGGCCTCCTCGATCACGTCGTGGACGGTGACGACGCCGGCGTGCCGGATGCGGGCGGCGGCGCGCGCCTCGCGCTGCATCCGTGTGCGCAGGTCGGCCAGTTCGGCGGCCGAGGCGTCGGTGAACGCCCGCAGCACCTTGACGGCGACCTCGCGGCCCAGTACCTCGTCGACCGCGCGGCAGACCACGCCCATGCCGCCGCGGCCCAGCGGGCCGGTGACGCGGTACCGGCCGCCCAGCAGCCGGCCGGTCGGGGCCGTACCACCCGGGCCACCCACGCCACCCACGCCATCCGCGCTCTCCTCGCGGCCGCCGTACCTGTCGTGCCCGCCGTGCTCGCCGTGCCCGCCGTATCCGCCGTTCTCCCCCGTCGACACCTTGTGCGTCCCCCTCGTCGCGCGTGTGCGTGGTGGCGGGAAACAGACTAGAGGGGGCGGGGCCGGTGATGTGCGGGCCGTCGGGCTCGCGCCGGGCCAGGACGTCAGTCCGGCCCGCCCACGCAGGGGCGAGCCCGTCAATCCGGCGCCGCGGCCAGCCTCCCCCCGGGGCATCGCCATCGTGACCGCCAGGACCTCAGACCGACGCCCCCGCGCGCCGGGACGAGCCCGTCAACCCGGCGCCAGCCCCGCCCGGCGCCACCCCCGCCCGGCCCCGGCCCCCCACCCTCAAGCCGACGTAGCCGCCAGCGCACCCACTCGATACTGCTGAGCGGCCGCCGCCGCGCCCACCACGCCCGCGTCCGTGCCCATCTGGGCCGGTACGACCTTGATGCCGCGGACGAAGGAGAGGGTGGCGTACTCGTGCAGGGCGCGGCGGAGCGGTGCGAAGAGGATGTCGCCGGCGCCGGCCACTCCCCCGCCGATCACCACGATCTCGATCTCGACCAGGGTGGCGGTGGCCGCTATGCCGGCCGCCAGGGCCTGTGCCGCGCGGTCGAACGAGCGGATCGCCACGGCGTCCCCGGCGCGGGCGGCCGCGGCCACCGCGGCGGCGGTCGCGTCGCCGTCCGGGCCCGGCTGCCAGCCCTCCGCGAGGGCGCGGCGGGCGATGTTCGGGCCGCTGGCGATGCGTTCGACGCAGCCGCGCCCGCCGCACGGGCAGGGGTCGCCGTCGAGGTCGACGCTGATGTGGCCGATATGGCCCGCGTTGCCGGTGGGGCCCGGGTGCGGGCGGCCGTTCAGGACGAGGCCGCCGCCGACTCCGGTGGAGACCACCATGCACAGCGCGTTCTGGTGGCCGCGTGCGGCGCCCTGCCAGTGTTCGGCGGCGGTCATGGCCACGCCGTCGCCGACCAGTACGACGGGGAGCCCGCCGGTCCGCTCGCGCACGCCCGCGACCAGCGGGAAGTCGCGCCAGCCGGGGATGTTGACCGGGCTCACGGTGCCGGTCTGCGCGTCGACCGGCCCGGCGCTGCCGATGCCGACGACGGAGGTACGGGACCACTCGGGCGCCGCGGTCAGCTCGTCGAGCACCGCGTGCACCGCGCCCATGACGGCGGCGCCGTCCTTCTGGGCGGGGGTCGGACGGGTGGCGCGTACGAGCATCCGGCCCCGGTCGTCGACCAGCGCCCCGGCGATCTTCGTACCACCGATGTCCAGGGCTGCGTTGAGGTCGGTCTGCATCGGCGTGGAATCTCCTGGTCGGCGGGCGGCCCGGGGCGGATGCCCCGGCGTGCAGGACGCCAGTCTCGCCAGAATTGACAACGTTGTCCAGACGATATGCTCGACGCCACGCCCCGACAGCCCGGATAGCCTCAGAGCGAGCAGCCACTGCCTCCCCAGCGGGCAGCCACCGACACAGGGAACAGGATCGCCGCACCGTGACCGACACCGCCCGCAGCACCACCCGCTACGGCACCCGGCCCACGATGAAGGACGTCGCGGCGCGCGCCGGCGTCGGCCTCAAAACGGTTTCCCGCGTGGTCAACGGCGAGCCGGGCGTGACGCCCGACACCGAGCGGCGCGTGCAGGAGGCGATCACCGCGCTCGGCTTCCGCCGCAACGACTCGGCGCGCGTGCTGCGCAAGGGCCGCACGGCCAGCATCGGGCTGGTACTGGAAGACCTCGCGGACCCCTTCTACGGGCCGCTGAACCGCGCCGTCGAAGAGGTCGCGCGCGATCACGGGGCCCTGCTGATCAACGGCTCCAGCGCCGAGGACCCCGCCCGCGAGCAGGAGCTGGTGCTCGCGCTGTGCGCCCGCCGGGTGGACGGCCTGGTGATCATCCCGGCCGGTACCGACCACCGTTACCTGCAACCGGAGATAGCGGCCGGCGTCGCCACGGTATTCGTGGACCGGCCGGCCGGGGAGATCGACGCGGACGTCGTACTCTCCGACAGCTTCGGCGGCGCGCGGGACGCGGTGGCCCACCTGATCGCGCACGGCCACCGCCGGATCGGCTTCATCGGCGACCAGCCGCGCATCCACACGGCCATAGAGCGGCTGCGCGGCTACCGAGCGGCGATGGACGAGGCGGGGCTGCCGGTCGACGAATCGTGGGTGGCGCTGGGGTCGACGGCGCCGGAGCGGGTGCGGTCGGCGGCCGAGGCGATGCTCGCCGGGCCGGCGCCGGTCACCGCGCTGTTCTCGGGCAACAACCGCGTCACCGTCACCGCCGTACGCGTCCTCGCGGACCGTCCGCGCCCGGTCGCCCTGGTCGGCTTCGACGACTTCGAGCTGGCCGACCTGATCACCCCCGGCATCACCGTCGTCGCGCAGGACGCGGCCCGGCTCGGCCGTACCGCGGCGTCCCTCCTCTTCCGCCGCCTGGACGGCACCGACGAGCCGCCGCAGCAGCGCGTCATCCCCACCCGCCTGATCCCCCGCGGCTCCGGCGAACTGCCGCCCGCCTAGCACCTCCCGTTACCGCTGACTCTCCCCTTCTTTCAGCCTTTGAAATACCCCCGGGGGTACCCACTGTTATGGTGGGCACCGATACCCCCGGGGGTACACGCACAGGGGTATACATTTCTCGATACGGAAGGAAGGGGCGCTGCCGTGTTTTTCGTCGACACCCTGGAATTCGAGGGGCTGGGCAACCGCAGCTACTTGGCCGGTGGCCGCTCGGCCGCGGTGGTGATCGACCCGCCACGCGACATCGACCAGGTCCTCGCGGCCGCCGCCCGGCGCGGGGTCCGGATCGCCTACGTCGCGGAGACCCATGTGCACAACGACTACGTCACCGGCGGGCTGGAGCTGGCCAGGGTCAGCGGCGCCCGCTACCTGGTGCCGGCCGACGCGGCGGTCTCCTTCGCACGCACGCCGATCGCCGACGGCGACACCGTCACGGTCGACGAGGGAGGCGAAGGAGACGAGGGGGACCAGGGAAGCCAGGGCTTGGTTCTGCGGGCGGTGGCAACCCCCGGGCACACCCCGCACCACACCTCCTACGTACTGGAAGAGGCGGGCAGGGGCGTGGCCGCGTTCACCGGCGGCTCGCTGCTGATCGGCACGGTCGGGCGGCCCGACCTCGTCGAGCCGCGGCTGACCGAGCGGCTGGCCCGCGCCCAGTACGCCTCGGCGCACCGTCTCGCCGACGAGCTGGATGACGAGGTGCCCGTGCTGCCGACGCACGGCTTCGGCAGTTTCTGTTCGTCGGCGCAGGCCGAGGGGGACAGCACGACGATCGGCGCGGAGCGGCGGAACAACGCGGCACTCACCAAGGACGTGGACACCTTCGTCGCGGAGATGCTGGCGGGCCTGGAGGACGTACCGGCGTACTACGCGCACATGGGCCCGGCCAACGCGGCGGGGCCCGCGCCCGTGGACCTCACCCCGCCGGAGTCCGCCGACGCCGAGCAGCTCGCACGGCGGCTGGCGGCCGGTGAGTGGGTGGTGGACCTGCGCAACCGGGTCGCGTATGCCGCCGGCCACCTCGCCGGGTCGTTCAACTTCGAGGGCGAGGGGAAGCTCGCCACGTACCTGGCCTGGCTGATCCCCTGGGGCAAGCCGGTCACGCTGCTGGCCGAGACGCCAGGGCAGATAGCCGACGCGCAGCGGGAGTTGGCGCGGGTGGGCATCGACCGGCCGGCGGCCGCGGCCACGGGCGCGCCGGACAGCTGGATACGCGAGGGGGACGAGCTGCGCTCCTTCCCACGTGCCACCTTCGCCGACCTCGCGGCCGTTCCCGAAGACGAGGTGCAGGACCTGGTCGTACTGGACGTACGGCGCGACTCCGAGCGCGCCGGCGGGTACATCGAGGGCTCGCTGCACATCCCGATCCACGAGCTGCACGGCCGCGTCGGAGAGGTGCCCGCGGGCGTGGTGTGGGTGCACTGTGCGGGCGGGATGCGGGCGGCGATAGCGGCGTCCCTGCTGGACGCGGCCGGGCGGGACGTCGTCGCCGTCGACGACGGGTTCGACGCCGCCGCGCCGGCCGGGCTCCGGCTCGCGCACCCCGGGCCGGGGACCGCTACGGCTCGATGACGGGACTCATCCTGGCCCTGGTCGCCGGGGCCGTGGTCGGCCTCGCGCTCGGCGCGCTCGGCGGCGGGGGCAGCGTGCTCGCCGTCCCCGCGCTGATCTACCTCCTCGGCTTCACCCCGGCGGCGGCGACCACCGCCTCTTTGCTCATCGTCACCGTCACCTCGCTGACGGCCCTGTACGCGCACGCCCGCGCGGGCCATGTGCGATGGCGGGCCGGCGCGCTCTTCGCGGCCGCCGGGCTGC
>NZ_JBEPFC010000107.1:0-26107 GCF_040301705.1 Streptomyces sp. NPDC000151
GTGCCGGGCGTGGCCGGCGCGACCACCGCCGCCGTCGGCCCGGGCGTGCCCGCCCGTACGGTCAGCGCGGCGGGCGCGCGTTCGCATAGGCCAAGGCACGGACTCGATTGCCAGACCGCCCCTTCCGCAGGCGTACCCGCCGGGCCCAGCTCCCGTTCCAGTCCCGCGCACACCTCGGCCGAGCCCTTCGCCGCGCAGGCCAGGTCCGTGCAGACGTGCAGCACGGTGGCGGGGCGCGGGGTGACCGAGAAGAGCGAGTAGAACGTGGCCACGCCGTACGCCTCCGCCGGCGGCGCGGTCAGCCGTCGGCACAGGTAGTCCAGCGCACCCGGACTGAGCCAGCCGATCCGGTCGTTGAGCGCGTGCAGGCCCGGGAGGAGCAGGTCGCGGCGGTCGCGCGCGGCCCGGCCGCCGCGCGCCCAGCGCAGCACGTCGCTGTCGCGTGCGTCCCCGCCGTCCCAGCCGTTCTCCGGCGGTCCCAGCAGATCGTCGACGGCGGCCCGTTCCTCGTCCGTGGGGCGGGCGGTGGGGGAGTACTTGAGGTCCATGGTCACTCACCTCGCCCGGGGGCTGCCGTGGGCTGTGCGGTGGTGGCGGTCACGGCGGCCGGTATGCGGTCGTCGGTTGCCGTACCGCCGGTCAGCTGCTCGTCTGTCAGTTTCTCCACCCGTATCGCGGACGCCTTGAACTCCGCCGTCCCCGCGATCGGGCAATTGGCCTCGATCGTCAGCGAGTTGGTGTCCACCTCGTCCGGGAAGTGCATCGTCATGAAGGCAAGGCCCGGCCGCAGTCCGGGATCGACCCATACGGGCGCCACGACAGCGCCGCGCCGCGACGCGATCCGCACCTCCTCGCCGGCCACCACACCCAGCCGGTCCGCGTCCTCCGGGCACAGCTCGACCATCTCGCCGCGCCGCAGCGGAGAGGAGTAACTCCCGCTTTGTACGCCGGTGTTGTAGGAGTCCAGCCGACGGCCGGTCGTCAGCCGGATCGGGTACTCCTCGTCCGTCAGGTCCACCGGGGGGTCGTGCCGGACGATCCCGAAGGGTGCGCGCGGGCCGCGCCGCGCCGGGTCCGCCTCCCACAGCCTGCCGTGCAGATACGACGGCTCGATGCGGTCCAGGGACGGGCACGGCCACTGGATGCCCTGGTGCTCGGCGAGCCGCCCGTACGTCATGCCGTAGTGCGCCGGCGAGACCGACCGCAGCTCGTCCCAGACCTGCTCGGCATCGGCGAACGTCCAGTCGTGGCCGAGCCGGGCCGCCAGCGCGCAGATGATGTCGATGTCCTCACGTGCCTCGTCCGGCGGCTCGACGGCCTTGCGTACCCGCTGCACGCGCCGCTCACTGTTGGTCGTCGTACCGTCCGTCTCGCACCACGCCGCGGTCGCGGGCAGCACGACATCGGCCAGCTCGGCGGTCTTCGTGAGGAAGATGTCCTGCACGACGAGGTGGTCCAGGGCGCTCAGCCGGCGGATCGCCTGGCCGCTGTCCGCCTCGGACTGGGCGGGGTTCTCGCCGACGCAGTACACGGCCCGCAGCTCGCGGCTGTCCATCGCCTCGAACATCTCGGTGAGGGTCCGGCCGTACTGTGGCCGGATCACCGTCGACCACGCCGACTCGAACTTCTCGCGGATGCCGGGGTCGAGGAGATCCTGGAAGCCGGGCAGCCGGTTCGGGATCGCGCCCATGTCGCCGCCGCCCTGCACGTTGTTCTGGCCGCGCAGCGGCTGCAGCCCGGAGCCGTACCGCCCGACGTGCCCGGTCAGCAGCGCCAGATTGATCAGCGCGCGGACGTTGTCGGTGCCGTTGTGATGCTCGGTGATGCCCAGCGTCCAGCACAACTGGGCGCGTTCGGCGGTGGCGTAGGCGTGCGCCAGGCTGCGGATCGCGGCGGCCGGCACGCCCGTCACCTGCTCGGCGGCGCTGAGCGTCCACGGCTCGACCTCCGCGACGTACGCCTCGAAGTCGCTGGTCGCCCGCGCGATGAAGGCGCGATTGGCGAGCCCGGCGTGGATGATCTCGCGGCCGATGGCGTGCGCGAGCGGGATGTCGGTGCCGACGTCGAGGCCGAGCCAGTGCTCCGCCCACTCGGCGGTGGAGGTACGGCGCGGGTCGACCGCATACATTCTGGCGCCGTTGTGTATGCCCTTCAGCACGTGCTGGAAGAAGATCGGGTGCGCGAAGCGGGCGTTGGAGCCCCACATCACGATCAGGTCGGTGTGCTCGACCTCTTCGTACGAGGAGGTGCCGCCGCCCGACCCGAAGGCGGCGGACAGCCCGGCGACGCTCGGCGCGTGACACGTACGGTTGCAGGAGTCGACGTTGTTGGTACTCATGACGACGCGCGCGAACTTCTGTGCCACGTAGTTCATTTCATTGGTGGCGCGGGAGCACGAGAACATCCCGAATGCGTCCGGGCCGTGCTCCGCGCGCGTCCGCGCGAACCCCTCCGCCGCGCGGTCCAGTGCCTCGTCCCAGTCCGCCCGCACGAGCGAGCCGTGGGCGTCCCGTACGAGGGGATGGGTGAGCCGCGGGTACGTCCCCGGCCGCCGGTCCTTCTTCTTCACGGTGCGCTCCCTGCGGAAGTAGGGGCGGGGGTGCGGGCAGTGGTACGGGCCGACGTGCGGGCCAGGAGGTCGGCGAGGGCGTGCACGGCGCGCAGCGTGGGCACCTCCGTCCTGGTGAGACCGGCCAGCTCGACCACGGCCGCCAGCAGGACGTCCAGTTCCAGCGGCCGGCCGCGCTCCAGGTCCTGGAGGGTGGAGGTCTTGTGGTCGCCGACCCGCTCGGCGCCCGCGAGCCGCCGCTCGACGGAGATCGCGGGCCGGCAGCCGACGGCCGCCGCCACCTCCAGCGCCTCGTGCATCATCGCGACGACCAGTTCGCGGGTGTCGGCGTGCCGGCAGATCTCGGCCATGGTGGCCCGGGCCAGCGCGCTGATCGGATTGAACGAGATGTTGCCGAGCAGCTTGATCCAGATGTCCTCGCGCAGCGCCGGCTCCACCGGACACTTCAGGCTGCCGGCCCGCATGGCCTCGCCGAAGTCCGTACAGCGCGCGGACATGCTGCCGTCGGGCTCCCCGACGGAAAACCGCGTCCCCTCCAAGTGCCGTACCACGCCCGGCTCCTGGATCTCGGTCGCCGCGTAGACGACGCAGCCGATGGCCCGCTCGGGCGGCAGTACGGCGCTGACCGCGCCGCCGGGGTCGACGCTCTCGATGCGGCGGCCGGTGTACGGCCCGGGCAGTCGGTGGAAGTACCACCACGGGATGCCGTTCTGCGCGGCGATCACGGCGGTCCGCTCGTGCAGCAGCGGATGCACCAACGGGCCGCAGCCGGCATAGGCGTTGGCCTTCAGGCCGAGGAACACGTAGTCCACGGGGCCGATCGCGGCGGGGTCGTCGGTGGCCGGCACCCGGGCGGTGAAGTCCCCGCGCGGGCTCAGTACTCGTACGCCGTCCCGCCGCATGGCCGCCAAGTGCGGCCCACGGGCGAGGAGATGAACCTCGGCGCCGCCGCGATGGAGCGCGGCCCCGACATAGGCACCGATCGCTCCGGCGCCGACAACTGCCACTTTCACCGGAGAGCTCCGTTCAGTCAGCGGAGTCGACAGAATATTGTCTACAGTATTCGCTGGCAGGGGAGCAAGGGGCGTGCGAGCCCGGGATTCACGGATTCAGCTGTCGGTCAGTTGTCGGTCAGCCGCCGGTCAGTTGCTGAGGGGCTCGGCGATGTGCTCGCCCCACGGATGTCCGACGCGCGGCAGCGGCCCGGCCGGAGAGTGCCCCGGCCGGGCCGCCACCTTCGGATTCAGGGGATGCGCCGCTCCCCGGCTCAGACCTCCCCGCGCCAGCCGCCGGTCGGCTCACCGCGCGACTCGATGAACTTCTTGAAGTTGCCGAGGTCGGTGCTGGCCTTGCGGCGGACGAAGCCGAGCTTGTCGCCGACCGTGTCCGCGATGCCCTCCGGGTCGTGCTCCAGCTGGAGCATCACCTTGGTGTGCTGGTCGTCGAGACGGTGGAAGGTCACCACGCCGGCCTGGCGCGCCTCACCGGCCACGGTGGTCCACGCGACCCGCTCGTCGGGGATCTGCTCGGTGATCTCCGCGTCGAACTCGCGGGTCACCCCTCCGACCTTGGTGACCCAATGGGTCAGTGTCGGTGTGCGCTGCTCGATGCGCTCGACCCCGTCCATGAACCGGGGGAACTCCTCGAACTGTGTCCACTGGTTGTAGGCCACCGGCACCGGGACGGCCACCTCGACCGATTCCTCGATCTTCGACATGGTCCGGGCTCCTCCTCTCGTGAACGTGCAGGGCTCCCCGCGTACCCGCGAACTCCGGGTCGACGCAGGGAAACCCGGACCGGCTCCGCTCATCGAGGTGATACAGATCACCGGCGCGGCCTGTGTGCGGTAGGTTGCGCTCGGTAGACTGTAGACGATAACCAATTGCCGCCCGGCGCCTCCGAGTCGCGGAGCCGCGGAGTACCCGAGTACTGGAGTGCCGGCGTCCGAGTCGTAGAGGGGGACCGCGATGCTGTCCACTGGGCTGCCGCAAGGGGCCGTGCCGAAGCTCGAACGCCCCGGCCCGTTGCGCGAGCGTGTCTACGAAGCGCTGCTCGAACTCATCACCACCCGCGCCCTGCAGCCCGGCCAGCATCTGGTCGAGAGCGAACTCGCCGGTCACCTCGGCGTCTCCCGGCAGCCGGTGCGCGAGGCGCTGCAGCGGCTGAACACCGACGGCTGGGTCGATCTGCGCCCCGCGCAAGGCGCGTTCGTGCACGAGCCGACCGAGGAGGAGGCCGATCAGCTGCTGAGCGTGCGGACCCTGCTGGAGGCGGAGGCGGCCGGGCTGGCCGCTCAGCACGCCACCGAGGCCGGCATCGAGAAGCTGCTGGCGCTGTGCGCGCAGGGCGAGCAGGCGGTGCGCGACGACAACGTGGACCTCGCCGTCGCCACCAACGCGGAGTTCCACGCCACGATCATGGAGCAGGCCAGCAACGCCGTGCTCGCCGAGCTGGCCGAGCAGGTCGGCCGGCGGGTGCGCTGGTACTACACGCCGGTCGCCCGGCAGCGCGGCAAGCAGTCCTGGATCGAGCACCGTGAGCTGATCGAGGCGATCGCCGCGGCCGACGGCCTCCGCGCCACGAAGATCATGCGCGCACACACCGAGCACACCCGCCGTACGTACCACGAGCGGGCGGGCGCCAAGGAGTCCTGAACGGCCGTACGGGGCGCGGGAGTTGATGGGCCACGGGCCGTTTACGGCCTGGCGGCCCCGGCGTGCTGGAACAGTGCCGTCCAGAGGAACGGCTCGCCGAAGCGCGGGGACTCCGGCGGCTCGTCGTGCATGTGGCGCAGCTCCACCTCCGTCAGGTCGGAGAAGATCCAGCGCAGCGACTCCGCGGTGTAGGCGAGCCCGCCGTGCAGCCCGGACCGGCGGTAGAGGTCCCCGTCGGGGACCTCGGAACCCATCCCGCCGGCCGCGAAGCAGGACAACGCGAAGTGGCCGCCGGGCGCCAGCGCACGGTCGAGGAGCGCCAGGTAACTGATGCGGCGGTGCGGCGGCAGGTGATGGAAGCAGCCGGAGTCGTAGATCAGGTCGTACGGACCGGCGAGTGCGCCGTCGGTGAGGGCGAAGGCGTCGCCGCAGTGGAAGGCGATCTCGGCCCCGGCCTCGCGGGCGCGGTCCTCGGCCCAGGCGAGGGCCGCCGGGGAGAGGTCGACGGCGTCCACTTCGAAGCCCAGTGAGGCGAGGTGCAGCGCGTTGCGACCCGGCCCGCAGCCCAGGTCCAGCGCGCGCCCCGGCGTGATCAGCCCGCGTTCGAGGTACGAGACCAGGTTCTCGTCCGGCTTCGCCACGAAGAACGGCACCTCTCTGGTGCGGTCCGCGTAGAAGTCGTCCCACCAGGAGGCCCCGCCCGTCGTCCAGCGGTCCGCCTCCGGCGCGAACAGGCCGTCCAGGAGCCTGAGTACATCGTCGACGGTACGTATGTGCCGGTCCATCCGGTCCCCCTTTCCTCTCCGGTGATCGTAGGCGTGGCGGTGATCGTAGACGTGGCAGCGCCGGCGTCCTCGCGCGCAAGACTTTGTCCCGCGTCAGGAGAAAGTCGGTATGGATTCTGTCCGTAGTACTTCCTCGTTCGGACAAGCGCTGCTACGTTCCCCTCGAAAGCCCGGTGGGACGGCCGAAAACGGCCCGTCCGCACGCACCGGACGCGACCAGGACTCGGCGGGTGCCGAGTACGGCTGGAGGGCGGCGTGAGGCGCATGACGGCGAGGCCCGCGAACGCGCACCAGGCGCGGCTTCTTCGCCTGCTGCGCGACCAGGGGCCCAACTCCCGTGCCCAGCTGGGCGATCAGGTCGACCTGTCGCGTTCCAAGCTCGCGGTCGAGGTCGACCGTCTGCTGGATACCGGCCTGGTCGTCGCCGACGGGCTGGCCGCCTCCCGGGGCGGCCGCCGCTCCCACAACATCCGGCTCGCGCCCTCGCTGCGCTTCCTCGGCGTCGACATCGGCGCGACCTCGGTCGACGTGGCGGTCACCAACGCCGAACTGGAGGTGCTCGGCCACCTCACCCAGCCGATGGACGTACGGGCCGGACCCGTCGCCGTCTTCGACCAAGTACTCGCGCTGGCAGCCAAGTTGAAGGACAGCGGGCTCGCCGAGGGGTTCGACGGGGCGGGCATCGGCGTGCCGGGCCCGGTCCGCTTCCCCGAGGGCGTGCCCGTCGCGCCGCCGATCATGCCGGGCTGGGACGGCTTCCCCGTACGGGAGGCGCTCAGCCAGGAGCTGGGCTGCCCGGTCATGGTCGACAACGACGTGAACCTCATGGCGCTGGGGGAGCAGCACGCGGGCGTGGCCCGTACCTCGCAGGACTTCCTCTGCGTCAAGATCGGTACGGGCATCGGCTGCGGCATCGTCGTCGGCGGCGAGGTCTACCGCGGTACGACCGGCAGCGCCGGCGACATCGGCCACATCCAGGTCGAGCCGAACGGCCGCCGCTGCGCCTGCGGCAACGCCGGCTGCCTGGAAGCGTACTTCGGCGGCGCCGCGCTCGCCCGCGACGCGGAGGACGCGGCACGCGACGGCCGCTCGGCCACGCTCGCGGACCGTCTCGAGGCGGCCGGCGCGCTCGCCGCTTCGGACGTCTCGGTCGCCGCCGCCTCCGGCGATCCCACCGCACTGGAACTGATCAAGGCCGGCGGCACCCGCACCGGGCAGGTCATCGCCGGGCTCGTCAGCTTCTTCAACCCGGGCCTCGTGGTGATCGGCGGCGGCGTGACCGGCCTCGGCCACACGCTGCTGGCCGCGATCCGCACGCAGGTCTACCACCAGTCGCTGCCGCTGGCGACCGGCAACCTCCCCATCGTACTGGGGGAGTTGGGCCCGCTGGCCGGGGTGACCGGTGCGGCCCGACTGATCAGCGATCACCTGTTCTCGCCCGCCTGAGCCCGCCTGAGCCCGCCGGGCCGGACGACGGCCCGAAGCCCTGAGGAACCGCGCTCCACAGCACCGCTGAAGTAGCTGAAGTAGCTGAAGTACCAGCATCGCTCACGTCCCAGCACCGCTGAAGTCCGCCAGTACACCGCTGAGTGACGGCTTGTCATGCCGTGATGACGCATGTCCGCACGCGCCCCGCCCCGCCCTGTCCGCTCACCGGCGTACCGCCGAGGAGGCCCGTCATGGCACCAGCGCACCGCCCCGCACCACCACCGTCGCCGCCGGCGGCACACGAACCCGCCGGACCGCTGCTCACCATGGCCGGCATCACCAAGTCCTTCCCCGGCGTCCGCGCGCTGGACGGCGTCGACCTGGACGTCGTCGCGGGCGAGGTGCACTGCCTGCTCGGCCAGAACGGCGCCGGCAAGTCCACCCTGATCAAGGTGCTGGCCGGCGCCCACCAGCCCGACGGCGGCACCATCCGCTGGCGCGGCGAGACCGTCTCCCTCAAGTCCCCGATCGCCGCCATGCGGCTCGGCATCGCCACCATCTACCAGGAGCTGGACCTGGTGGAGCACATGTCCGTCGCGGAGAACGTCTTCCTCGGGCACGAGCGCGCCACCGGCGGCTTCATCCGCACCGGGGAGGCCCGCGAACGGACCGCCGAACTGCTCGCCCGCCTGGGCCACCCCGAGATCGGCCCCGGCACGCTCGTCGGCCGGCTCTCCGCCGCCGGACAGCAGATCGCGTCCATGGCCCGCGCCCTCTCGCACGACGTACGGCTGATCGTCATGGACGAGCCGTCCGCCGCGCTCGACCCCGACGAGGTCGACAACCTCTTCCGCATCGTCGCCGCGCTCACCGCCTCCGGCGTCGCCGTCGTCTACATCTCGCACCGGCTGGAGGAGATCCGGCGGATCGGCGACCGCGTGACGGTACTGAAGGACGGGCGGACGGCCGCCCGCGGCCTGGACGCGCACGCCACCCCCACCCGCGACATCGTCGCCCTGATGACCGGCCGCGACGTCGAGTACGTCTTCCCCGAACGGCGCGCGGCCACCGACCGTACTACCGGCCCGACGCACTCGGCTCCGGACCGCCCCGGCCCCGTACTCAGCGTCGAAGGGCTCGCCCGCGACGGGGAGTTCGGGCCGGTCGACTTCCGGCTGCGTCCCGGGGAGATCCTCGGGCTCGCCGGACTCGTCGGGTCAGGGCGCTCGGAAATACTGGAGACCGTATACGGTGCGCGGCGGCCCACCGCCGGCCGCGTACTCGTCGGCGGCCGACCGCTGCGGCCCGGCAGCGTCACCGCCGCCGTACGCGCTGGGCTCGGCCTCGCCCCCGAAGAGCGCAAGTCCCAGGCGCTGCTGCTCCTGGAGTCCGTCAGCCGGAACGTTTCCCTCTCCTCGCTGCCGCACTTCGCGCGGGCCGGCTGGCTGAACCGGCCCGCCGAACGGGCCGGCGCCCTGGCCGCCACCCGCGGTCTCTCGCTGCGCCCCGACGACCCCGACCGCCCGGTCCGCACGCTTTCCGGCGGCAATCAGCAGAAGGCCGTACTGGCCCGCTGGCTGCTCCGCGGCTGCCGCGTACTCCTGCTGGACGAGCCGACCCGCGGCGTGGACGTCGGCGCGCGTGCCGAGCTGTACGCGCTGATCAGGCGGCTCGCGGACGACGGCGTCGCCGTCCTGCTGGTTTCCAGCGAGGTGCCCGAGGTCCTCGGGCTCGCCGACCGGGTGCTCGTCCTGCGCGAGGGCCGCGTCGTGCACGAGGGCGAGGCGGCGGCACTGGACGAGCACCGGGTGCTGGACCTGGTGATGAGCGACGGCCCCGGGCCCGTAACGGTACCGGCCTCCGGACGCCCGGCCACCGACGAGCCGACCGCCACCGACAAGCCGCCCGCCACCGACAAGCCGTCCGCCGCCGACAAGACGTCCGCCCCCGAGGAGCCGCCGGCCCCGACACCGCGAGGAGACCGCCCGTGAACACCTCCGAAGGACACGCCCTCCCGGCCGAGGCGGGCAGCGCGCCCCCGGGCCCGGCCGCACCGGCCGCCGGCGACACCCGGCACGCCCGCGCCCGCCGCCCCGACGTCCGCAACCTCTCGCTGCTCGGGGTGCTCGCCGCACTCGTACTGGTCGGCGCGCTCACCAAGCCCGAGCAGTTCCTGAGCGTGCAGAACCTCCAGCTCGTCCTCACCCAGGCGTCCGTGATCGGCGTGGTCACCGTCGGCGTCACCTTCGTCATCATCGGCGGCGGCATCGACCTGTCCGTCGGCGCGATGGTGGCGCTCGCCACGGTCTGGGCGACGACGGTGGCCACCCAGCAGTACGGCCTCGGCGGCATCCTGCTGTGTTCGCTGCTGGTCGCCCTGGGCTGCGGGCTGGTCAACGGGCTGCTGGTGTCGTTCGGCGGCATCGTGCCCTTCATCGCCACCCTCGCCATGCTCGCCTCGGCCCGCGGCCTCGCGCTGCAGATCAGCCAGGGCGGCACCCAGGTGGTGTCCGTCGAGCCGGTGCTCGCGCTGGGCCGCCGGGACGCGTACCTGCTCGGCGTCCCGCCCATCGTGCTGGTCTTCGCCGCCGTCACGGCCGCCGGCTGGCTGCTGCTGAACCGTACGACCTTCGGCCGGCGCACCGTCGCGGTCGGCGGCAACCCGGAGGCGGCCCGGCTGGCCGGCATCGACGTCCGCCGCCAGCGGCTGCTGCTGTACCTGCTGTCCGGGCTGTGCTGCGGGATCGCGGCCTTCCTGCTGATCGTGCTGACCGGCTCGGGCCAGAACACCAACGGGAACCTCTACGAACTCGACGCCATCGCCGCGGCCATCATCGGCGGCACCCTCCTCAGCGGCGGCCGCGGCACCATCACCGGCTCCGTCCTGGGCGTCCTCGTCTTCACCACGATCACCAACCTGTTCGCCCTGAACAACCTGGAGACCGCCGTCCAGCAGATCGCCAAGGGCGCCATCATCGTCGCCGCCGTACTGGTACAGAAGGGCCGCAAGTCATGACCGAGCGCAACCCAAAGGTTCCGTCGACCAGCCGCAGGAACATGCTCTTCGGCGCCGCCGCCGTCTCCGCGGGCGCCGTCCTCACCGCCTGCACCAGCAACGAGAACAACGCCGCGGCCGGCACCGGCAAGCAGCAGCAGGCCGGCGGGGTCGACGACAAGCCCGGCAAGAAGGTCACCATCGGCTTCGCCGGACCGCAGGCCGACCACGGCTGGCTGAACGCGATCAACCAGAACGCCAAGGAGCGCGCGAAGCAGTACGAGGACGTCACCCTGGAGATCACCGAGGGCTCGAACGACACGGCCCAGCAGATCGGGCAGATCGAGACCCTGATCAACAAGAAGGTCGACGTGCTGGTCATCCTGCCCGCCGACGGCAAGGCGCTCACCCAGGTCGGCCTGAAGGCCATGCGGGCCGGCATCCCCGTCGTCAACCTCGACCGGGTCTTCGCCTCCCAGCAGGCGTACCGCTGCTGGGTCGGCGGCGACAACTACGGCATGGGCCTGAACGCCGGGAACTACATCGGCGAGCAGCTGAAGGACAAGAAGAACGCCAAGGTCGTCGAGCTGGCCGGGATCGACAACCTGGAGCTGACCCGGCAGCGCACCAAGGGCTTCGACGACGCCCTGAAGAACTACCCCAACATCGAGAAGGTGGGCCGGCAGGCCGCCGAGTTCACCGTCGAGTCGGGCCAGTCCAAGATGGCCGGGCTGCTCCAGGCCCACCCCGACTTCGACGCCCTGTGGAACCACGACGACGACCAGGGCGTGGGCGCCGAGCGGGCCATCGAACAGGCGGGCCGGGACGGCTTCCTCATGGTCGGCGGCGCCGGTTCCCGCAAGGTCATGGACACCATCAAGGCCGGCAACTCCGTACTGAAGGCCACCGTGCTCTACCCGCCGACGATGTCCGCCTCCGCGATCGACCTGGCCCGCGCGCTCGCCCAGGGCAAGGGGGTCAGCGGCATGGCCGAGCTGGAGATCCCCGCCTCGATCACCCTGTACTCGGCGGTCGTCACCAAGGACAACGTCGACGACTACCTGCCGAGCGGCTTCAACTGACACCGGTCGACCGTACTCAACCGACATTCAGTCGGCATACCACCACCGATGAGGTGATGCATGGACGACAACCAGAAGGACCCCACCCCCGACGGCCGCCCCGCACTGGGGATCGGCATGGTCGGCTACGCCTTCATGGGCGCCGCGCACTCCCAGGGCTGGCGCACCGCGCCCCGGGTCTTCGACCTGCCGCTGCGCCCCGCCATGAACGCCGTCTGCGGCCGGGACGCCGGTGCCGTACGCGCCGCCGCCGACCGCCTCGGCTGGGCCGCGGCGGAGACCGACTGGCGGGCCCTGATCGCCCGCGACGACGTCGACCTGGTCGACATCTGCACGCCCGGCGACAGCCACGCCGAGATCGCCCTCGCGGCCCTCGAAGCGGGCAAGCACGTCCTGTGCGAGAAGCCGCTGGCCAACTCCGTCGCGGAGGCGGAGGCCATGGCGGCCGCCGCCGAGTCGGCACGGGCCCGCGGCCGGATCGCCATGGTCGGCTTCAACTACCGCCGCACGCCCGCGATGGCGCTCGCCCGGCGGTTCGTCGCGGAGGGCCGCATCGGTACGCTGCGCCAGCTGCGCGCCACGTACCTGCAGGACTGGCTGGTCGACGAGCGGGCGCCGATGAGCTGGCGGCTGCGCAAGGACAGCGCGGGCTCCGGCGCGCTGGGCGACCTCGGCGCGCATATCGTCGACCTCGCGCAGTACCTGGCGGGGGAGCTGCTGACGGGCGTCTCGGCGGTCACCGAGACCTTCGTACGGCAGCGGCCGCTGCCCTCGGGCGGTGGCACGGGCGAGGTGACGGTGGACGACGCGGCGCTGTTCACCGGCCGGTTCGCCTCGGGCGCGCTGGCGTCCTTCGAAGCCAGCCGGGTCGCGGCGGGCCGCAAGAACTCCCTCCGCATCGAGGCCAACGGCGACCGCGGCTCGCTCTCCTTCGACCTGGAACGCCTCAACGAGCTGTCCTTCCACGACCACACCGAACCGGCCGAGGCGGCGGGCTTCCGCCGCATCCTGGTCACCGAGCCGGACCACCCGTACCTGGAGGCGTGGTGGCCGCCGGGACACGGCCTCGGGTACGAGCACACCTTCGTCCACCAGGCCCGCGACCTGGTGCACGCCATCGCGGCGGGCACCGACCCCACGCCGTCCTTCGCCGACGGGCTGCGCGTACAGCGCGTACTGGCCGCCGTCGAGGAGAGCGCCGCGAAGAACTGCGTCTACACCCCCGTATCGGCCTGAGGAGGTCCCCTACCGTGCCACGCCAGTTCACTCTCTTCACCGGTCAATGGGCCGACCTCCCCCTGGAGGAGGTCTGTCGCATGGCCCGCGACTTCGGCTACGACGGACTGGAACTCGCCTGCTGGGGCGACCACTTCGAGGTGGACAAGGCGCTCGCCGACCCCGCCTACCTCGACTCGCGCCACGCGATGCTCGACAAGTACGGCCTCAAGTGCTGGGCGATCTCCAACCACTTGGTGGGCCAGGCGGTCTGCGATGCCATCATCGACGAGCGGCACCAGGCGATCCTGCCCGCCCGCATCTGGGGCGACGGCGAGGCCGAGGGCGTACGGCAGCGCGCCGCCGCCGAGATGAAGGACACGGCCCGCGCGGCCGCCGCGTTCGGCGTCGACACCGTCATCGGCTTCACCGGCTCGTCGATCTGGCACCTGGTCGCCATGTTCCCACCGGCCCCCGAGGCGATGATCGAGCGCGGTTACGAGGACTTCGCCGCGCGCTGGAACCCCATCCTCGACGTCTTCGACGCCGAAGGCGTGCGGTTCGCCCACGAGGTGCACCCGAGCGAGATCGCGTACGACTACTGGACCACCCAGCAGGCCCTGGACGCGGTCGACCACCGGCCCGCCTTCGGGCTCAACTTCGACCCGTCCCACTTCGTCTGGCAGGACCTGGACCCGGTCGGCTTCCTCTGGGACTTCCGCGACCGGATCTACCACGTCGACTGCAAGGAGGCCAGGAAGCGCCTCGACGGCCGCAACGGTCGGCTCGGCTCCCACCTGCCCTGGGGCGACCCGCGGCGCGGCTGGGACTTCGTCTCGGCCGGGCACGGCGACGTCCCCTGGGAGGACTGCTTCCGGATGCTGCGCTCGATCGGGTACGAGGGGCCGGTGTCGGTGGAGTGGGAGGACGCCGGCATGGACCGGCTGCAGGGCGCCCCCGAGGCGCTGGCCCGGCTCAAGGCGTACGACTACGAGCCGCCGACGGCGTCGTTCGACGCGGCGTTCGGCAGCGCGGACGCCTGACACTGACGCCTGACACACCACACTCCTTTGTCCTTCTGAGGGAAGAAGTCCTCGCTCTCTCGTGTCAAAGGTCTATCCGCAGCGAGCAAACGCGACTACCTTCGCCTCTGGTGTCACGTACATGTACATGAGGCTCGCACAGCGCACTGAACTCCCAGCACCGCCCACCGCACGGCACTTCAACCCGCCCGGGAGGCACCGCGTGCACAGAAGACGTCTCAGAATCCGCCCCGCCCTAGCCCTTTTCACGGGCGGCCTGCTCGCCGCAGGCTCGCTCGCGCTCGGCGTCACCCCCACCTCCGCGACGCCGGCCGCTCCAGCGGCCGCCGCCGAGGACTTCCAGCAGGTCACCCTCGCCAAGGGTGAGGCCGAGACGGGCGAGCCGATGACGCTCGCCGTCCTCCCCGACCGCTCGGTCCTGCACACGTCCCGCGACGGCACGCTCCGGCTGACCGACGCCACCGGCTACACCAAGGTCGCAGGCAAGCTCCCCGTCTACACACACGACGAGGAGGGCCTGCAGGGCGTCGGCGTGGACCCCGGCTTCAAGGACAACCGGTTCATCTACCTGTTCTACGCCCCGCCGCTGGACACCCCCACCGGTGACGCGCCCGACAACGGCACCGCCGCCGACTTCGCCAAGTTCGACGGCCTGAACCGGCTCTCCCGCTTCGTCCTCAAGGCGGACGGCACGCTGGACACCGCCAGCGAGAAGAAGATCCTGGAGGTGCCCACCTCGCGCGGCACCTGCTGCCACGTCGGCGGCGACATCGACTTCGACGCGCAGGGCAACCTCTACCTCTCCACCGGCGACGACTCCAACCCGTTCGCCTCCGACGGCTACACGCCCATTGACGAGCGCGCCGACCGCAACCCCGCGTACGACGCCCAGCGCAGCGCGGGCAACACCAACGACCTGCGCGGCAAGATCCTGCGTATCAAGGTCAAGGCCGACGGCTCGTACGACATCCCCGAGGGCAACCTCTTCGCGCCCGGCACCGAGAAGACCCGGCCCGAGATCTACGCCATGGGCTTCCGCAACCCCTTCCGGATGAGTGTCGACAAGCCCACCGGCATTGTGTACGTCGGTGACTACGGCCCCGACGCGGGCGCCGCGAGCCCGACCCGCGGCCCGGCCGGACAGGTCGAGTTCGCCCGCGTCACCAAGGCCGGCAACTACGGCTGGCCGTACTGCACCGGCGACAACGACGCCTACATCGACTACGACTTCGCCACCGGGAAGTCCGGCGAGGCCTTCGACTGCGCCGCGCCCAAGAACACCTCGGTCCACAACACGGGCCTGACCGACCTGCCGCCGGCCCAGGCCGCGTGGATACCGTACGACAACGCCTCCGTACCGGAGTTCGGCAGCGGCTCCGAGTCCCCGATGGGCGGCCCGGTCTACCGTTACGACGGCGCGCTCGACTCCAAGGTGAAGTTCCCCGAGGCATACGACGGCGACTTCTTCGCCGGTGAGTTCGGCCGCCAGTGGATCAAGCGGATCGAGAAGACCGACGACGGCACCGTCCAGTCCATCAACGCCTTCCCCTGGACCGGCACCCAGATCATGGACATGGCCTTCGGCCCCGACGGCGCGCTGTACGTACTGGACTACGGGCTGAACTGGTTCGGCGGCGACGAGCACTCCGCGCTGTACCGCATCGAGAACGCCACCGACGGCCACTCACCGGTCGCCGAGGCGAAGGTCGACCGCACCTCGGGCCAGGCGCCGCTGAAGGCGAAGTTCGGCGCGAGCGCGACCGACCAGGACGGCGACGCGGTGACGTACGCCTGGGACTTCGGCGACGGTGGCAAGTCCACGGCGCAGAACCCGACTCACACGTACAAGAAGAACGGCACCTACTCGGCGACCGTCACCGCCAAGGAAGCCACGGGCCGCACCGGTTCGGCCAGCGTGCACCTCACGGTCGGCAACACCGCGCCCAAGGTGACGCTCGAACTCCCCGGCAACGGGCAGCTCTTCACCTTCGGCGACAAGGTCCCCTTCAAGGTCAAGGTGACCGACCCCGAGGACGGCCGCATCGACTGCTCCAAGGTCACCGTCACCCACATCCTCGGCCACGACAGCCACGGCCACGCGGTCACCTCGGCGAACGGCTGCGAGGGCACCATCCAGACGCTGGCCGACGGTGAACACGACGCCAACGCCAACATCTTCGGGGTCTTCGACGCCGAGTACACCGACAAGGGCGCGAACGGCCAGCCGGCGCTGACCACCCACGCCCAGAGCGTCACCCAGCCGAAGCACCGCCAGGCCGAGCACTTCAGCTCCTCCCAGGGCGTGTCGGCCGTGAACCACACGCCGGCCCACGGCGGGAAGACCGTCGGCAATATTCACAACGGCGACTGGATCGCCTTCACCCCCTACATCGTCTCCAACGCCACGAAGCTGACCGCTCGGGTCGCCTCTGCGGGCGCCGGCGGCACGCTGGAGATCCGTACGGGCAAGCCCGACGGCAGGCTGCTCGGCACGGCGAAGGTGCCGGTGACCGGCGGCTGGGAGACGTACACCGACGTCAGCACGGCCATCGCCAAGCCGCCCGCCGGCACGACGACGCTCTACCTCGTCTTCAAGGGGAGCGGCACGGCGGCGCTGTACGACGTGGACGACTTCGAGATCACGACGGAGTGACCGCTCCGCGGTGATCAGGCGGGCGGGCCACCGGGTCCGCCCGCCCCTCGCCCCGCCCGCTCCTCGCCCCGCCACACCTGCTCAGAGCGACCTTGCCCAGCCACCCCCCGCTGCTGGAGGAAGGACTCCGCACATGCACGCGTACCAGCGCACCGTACGGCGGCACAGACGGCAGACCGTACAGCGGCTCGGCATCACCGCCGCGGCGGCCGCCGCCCTGCTCGCCACGATGGCGCTGCCCGGCGCCGCCGCACCCCAGGGTGGCGCGGGCGCGGCCGACGGCGCCCGGGTCCTGGTCTTCTCCAAGACCGCCGGCTTCCGCCACGACTCGATTCCGCAGGGCATCGCCACGGTCAAGGACCTCGGCGCGCAGCACGGCTTCGCCGTCGACGCGACGGAGGACGGCGGCGCCTTCACCGACGCCAACCTCGCCCGCTACGACGCCGTGGTCTTCCTCTCCACGACCGGCGACGTCCTCGACCCCGCCCAGCAGACCGCCTTCGAGAAGTACATCGGCAAGGGCGGCGGCTACGTCGGGGCGCACGCGGCCGCCGACACCGAGTACGACTGGCCCTTCTACGGCGGCCTGGCCGGCGCGTACTTCCAGTCGCACCCGGCCATCCAGCCCGCCACCGTACGTGTCGAGGACCGGGCCCACCCCGCCACCGCCCACCTGGCGGCGGCCTGGGACCGCACCGACGAGTGGTACAACTACCGCACCAACCCGCGCGAGCGCGCCCACGTCCTCGCCGCCCTCGACGAGTCGACGTACACCGGCGGCACGATGAGCGGGGACCACCCCCTCGCCTGGTGCCAGGAGTACCGCGGCGGCCGCGCCTTCTACACGGGCGCCGGCCACACCAAGGAGTCCTACGCCGAGCCCGCCTTCCGGACCCACCTCCTCGGCGGCATCCGGTATGCCACGGGCCAGGCCCAGGCCGACTGCCGACCGGAGACCGGCTACACCGCCCTCTTCGACGGCAGTGCGGCGAGCCTGAAGGGCTGGAAGCAGGCGGGCCCCGGCTCCTTCACCCTGAACGAGGACGACGCCACGCTCACCTCCACGGGCGGCATGGGCATGCTCTGGTACGCGGCCAAGGAGCAGCACGCCTACTCCCTGAAGCTGGACTGGAAGATGGCGAGCGAGTCCGGAGACGACAACTCGGGCGTCTACGTGGGCTTCCCCGCCTCCGACGACCCCTGGTCGGCGGTCGACAACGGCTACGAGATCCAGATCGACGCCACCGACACCCCCGACCACACCACCGGCTCCGTCTACGGCTTCCAGGCCGCGGACATCAAGGCCCGGGACGCGGCCCTGAACCCGCCGGGGGAGTGGAACACCTATGAGATCCGCGTCCAGGGCGAACGCCTGAAGGTCTTCCTCAACGGCCGCAAGATCAACGACTTCACCAACCACGACCCGGCCCGCTCCCTGCGCCAGGGCTACGTCGGCATCCAGAACCACGGCCCCGACGACCAGGTCGCCTTCCGCCACATCCGCATCAAGGAACTGGGGGAGAAGGGCGGTCGCGGGTGAGGGGGAACAGCGCGGGAGCTGCGTTCGGTCGGGACAGCGGTGCTGTGAGTGCGGATGAGGAGACGGGAGGGCGTATGGGTACGGAAAGTGGTTCGGGTTCGGGTTCGGGTTCCGGTTCGGGTTCCGGTTGGGGTTTGAGTTCTGGATCTGGGTCTGGGTCGGGGTCTGGGTCGGGGTCTGGATCTGGGTCGGGTTCGGGTTCCGGTCGTACGGGGGTGTGGCTGATCGGTGCGCGGGGATCGGTCGCGACGACCGTCGTCGCGGGCTGCGCGGCACTCGCCGCCGGGCTGCACGAGCCGACCGGCATGGTCACCGAGACCGCCGCGTTCGCCGACGTGTCGCTGCCGCCGCTCGCCTCACTCGTCTTCGGCGGCCACGACATCACGTCCTGCCCGCTGCCGAAGCGCGCCGAGCAGCTCGCCGCCGGTGGTGTCATGCCGCACGGCCTGCCCCGTTCCGTACACGCCGAACTCGCTGCCGCCGACGCCGAGATCCGCCCCGGCGGCCCGCAACCGGGAGACACCCGGGACGACGAGGCCCTGACCGCCGCCTTCGCCACGGATCTCCGTACGTTCCGCCGTACGCACCACCTGGACCGGGTGGTCGTGATCAACGTCGCTTCGACGGAACCGGGCGTGGGGGGAGAGGGGGCGGACCCGTCAGCGGAACGCCTCCCGGCCAGCTCCCTCTACGCGCTCGCCGCGCTCCGCGCCGGCTGCTCGTACGTCAACTTCACGCCTTCCACCGGCCTCCATCACCCCCTCCTCCGCGATACGGCCCGCTGCAGTGGCCTTCCGTACGCGGGCCGGGACGGCAAGACCGGCCAGACCCTGCTGCGCTCCGCCCTGGCGCCGATGCTGGCGCAGCGCGCGCTGGCCGTACGGGCCTGGTCCGGTACGAACCTGCTCGGCGGGGGAGACGGCGCCGCACTCGCCGACCCGGCCGCCGCTGCCGCGAAGAACGCGGGCAAGGCCGCCGTACTCCGTGACACCCTCGGCGAACTCCCGCCCGGCGACCTGCACATCGACAACGTTCCGGCACTGGGCGACTGGAAGACGGCGTGGGACCACGTCGCGGTCGACGGTTTCCTCGGCAGCCGGGTGATCCTCCAGACCATCTGGCAGGGCTGCGACTCGGCCCTCGCCGCCCCGCTCGTCCTGGACCTGGCCCGCCTGGTGTCGGCCGCTCACGCGGCCGGCCTCAGTGGCCCGCTCCCCGGACTCGGCTTCTACTTCAAGGACCCGGACAGCGGCCCGGCCGCCCTGTCGGACCAGTACACGGCGCTCACCACCACCTTCGCCACCCGCCTCCGGGAGGCGCACCGGTGATCCCTCTCCCGCGCTTCCTCCGCAACGGCGAGGGCCCCCGCCGAGGCAACGGCTTCGACGGCGAGGGCCCCCGCCGAGGCAACGGTTCCGACCGCGAGGGCGCCTGCCGAGGCAACGGTTCCGACGGCGAGGGCGTCCGCCGCCCTCTCCGCGCCTGGGCGGAGCTGCTCCGGATCTCCGCTCCGGCCAGCGTCCCCGGCGACCTTCTCGCCGGGGCGGCCGCCGCCGGGCTGCGCCCCAACGCCCGTACGGCGCTGGCCGCCTGCTCCTCCCTCTGCCTGTACGAAGCCGGCATGGCCCTGAACGACTGGGCCGACCGCGACATCGACGCCCTCGAACGCCCGCACCGCCCCATCCCCTCCGGCCGCATCACCCCCGGCGCTGCCCTCGCCGCGGCCGGCGGGCTGACAGCGGCGGGGCTGGCGTGCGCGGCGGCGGCCGGCCGCCCGGCCCTGGCCACCGCCACCGCCCTGGCCGCCACGGTCTGGGCCTACGACCTGCACCTCAAGAACACCCCCGCCGGCCCCACCGCCATGGCCTGCGCCCGCGCCCTCGACCTCCTCCAGGGCGCCGTCGCGACGCCGGGCAGGGGCGGTGGTGCGAGTGCGGGTGCGGGCGGTGGTACGGGTGCGGGCACTGGGGCGGGCGGTGGTACGGGTACGAGTACGGGCACTGGGGCGGGCCGCGGTACGGGTACGAGTGGGGCGGCTCTCCGCGCCCTCCCCTCGGCCGCCCTGCTCGGCGCGCACACCTTCACCGTCACCACCGTCTCCCGCCGCGAAACCCAGGGCTCCTCCTCGTCCCTGCCCCTCCTCGCCCTCGCCGCCGTGACCGCACTCGCCAACGCGGCAGCCGGCCGCTTCCCCTCCCGCCCGGCCTCCGGTGACAACGCAACCCGATCACCTGCGCAAGCCAACGCACCCCGACCACCTGCGCAAGGCAACGCAGCCCCGCCGCCTGCGCGAGACAGCACCGCCCCGCCGCCCGCGCAAGGCGGCAAGGTCTCCACCGGCAGCGGAGGGCTGACAGCCACCTCGGCGCGGGCCCTCGCACCCCCTCTCCTCGCCGCGGGCTACGCGGTCACCGCCGCCCGCCCCCTCCTCGTCGCCGCGCTCAACCCGTCACCCCACTTCCTCCAACGGGCCGTCGGCGGCGGCATCCGCGCGATGATCCCGCTGCAGGCGGCCCTCGCCGCACGAGCCGGTGCACCGGCCACCGGCGCGGCGGTGCTCGCGCTCATCCCCGTCGCCCGTCGCCTGTCCCGAAAGGTCAGCCCGACATGACCCCAACACCCCCACCACGGGACAAGCCCCGCTCACCGCACTCCCCGGCTTCGCCGCCCCTCCGCCTCGCCTACGGAACCAACGGCCTCACCGACCTCCGTCTGACCGACGCCCTGGCCCTCCTCTCCGACCTCGGCTACGACGGTGTCGCGCTCACCCTCGACCACATGCACCTCGACCCCCTCGCCCCGGGCCTGGCCGCCCGCACGGCGCGGGTGGCCGACACCCTGCGCGACACGGGCCTCGCCGTCGCGATCGAGACCGGCGCCCGCTACGTACTCGACCCGTATCGCAAACACCACCCCACCCTCATCGACCCCGACCCGGACGCCCGCGCCGCCCGCACCGACCTGCTGCGCACCGCCGTACGCGTCGGCGCGGACCTGGGCGCCACCGCCGTCCACTGCTTCAGCGGCATACGCGACCCCGGCAGCACGGACGCCGACTCATGGCAGCGCCTCGCCGCCGCCCTGGACCCCGTCGCCGCGGCGGCCTCGGACGCCGGGCTGCCGCTCGCCGTGGAACCGGAACCCGGCCACCTCCTCTCCGACCTCGCTGCCTTCCACCACCTCCGTACGGTCATGGGCGCCCCCGACCCGGACATACTCGGGCTGACCCTCGACATCGGCCACTGCCAGTGCCTGGAACCGGCCCCGCCCGCCGACTGCATCCGTGCCGCCGCGCCCTGGACCCGGCACGTCCAGCTGGAAGACATGCGCCGCGGCGTCCACGAACACCTTCCCTTCGGTGACGGCGAGATCGACTTCCCGCCGGTACTCGCCGCCCTCCGCGACACGGCCTACCGCGGCCTGGTCAGCGTCGAGCTGCCCCGCCACTCCCACGCCGGCCCCGAACTGGCCCGCACCTCCCTTCACTTCCTCCGTTCCCACCTCTCCGAACCAGCCTTTTCGGTCCCGGCGCTGTCCGCCGCGAGCCGCAGCGGAGGTGACCCGTGCTGACCTCCGACCTGACCCCGGACGACCCCTGGATCACCCGTCTCGACAAGGCACTCCGCGACCGCCTCGGCGCCGGCGCCCGCGCCTGGCTCGACGAGGCCCTGACCGAAGCCACCACCCACGCCACCGGTGGCACCCACGGCGGCGGAGCCACCCCCAGTGCCCCGGAGGCCGACGGACCCCGCTCTGCGGAGGCCGGGACCACCGCCCCCGCCCCCGCCCGACGCTCGCCGTCGTCGGCCGCCGCCCCCACTTGGGAGACCCGCTTCGCCGCTGCCGGGAGGCACTGCGTGCGGAGGGAACCGCCGCATCATGCCGACCCGGAGGCCGCCGAGGCCGCGCGAGTGCTGATCCTGTGCGCCGCCCGCGCCGACGGCGCCACCGTCACCCGGCTGTACGAGCACGGCACGGCCGCCGAACGCCGGGCCGTACTCCTCGCACTCCCGCACCTGCCGGCCCCGCCGCCGCGCACGGACGGCACGACCAGCACCGCCGACTCGACCAGTACGACCGGCACGGACGACCCGTACGGCCTGCCGCTCATCGAGGACGCCCTGCGGACGAACGACACGCGGCTGGTGGCCGCGGCCGTGGGCCCGTACGCCGCACGGCACCTCGATGCGCACGCCTGGCGGCACGCCGTACTCAAGTGCCTGTTCACCGGAGTGCCGGTGGACGCCGTCGCCGCTCTCGCCGAACGCTCCCGCGGCGATGCCGAACTCGCCCGGATGCTCGACGACTACGCCCGTGAACGCACCTCGGCCGGCCGTCCCGTACCCGACGATCTGGCTCGCGTGCTCGCTCTCACCCAGCTGTCCCCCCTGTCCGCCGACGCATCCGCCGACCTGCCCAACGACGTGGCCGCCGGCTCGTCCGGCCGAGCGTCCGCTGATCCGTCCCCCGAGGAGGCGTAACCCCGATGCGTATCTTCGATCCGCACATCCACATGACCTCCCGCACCACCGACGACTACGAGGCCATGTACGCGGCCGGCGTGCGTGCCCTCGTCGAACCGGCCTTCTGGCTGGGGCAGCCGCGGACCTCACCGGAGAGCTTCTTCGACTATTTCGACTCCCTTCTCGGCTGGGAGCCCTTCCGGGCCGCCCAGCACGGCATCGCCCATCACTGCACCATCGCGCTCAACCCCAAAGAGGCGAACGACCCCCGCTGTACCCCCGTCCTCGACGCCCTGCCCCGCTACCTCGTAAAAGACTCGGTCGTCGCCGTCGGCGAGATCGGCTACGACTCGATGACCCCGGCCGAGGACACCGCCCTGGCCGCCCAGCTCCAACTGGCCGCGGACCACGGCCTCCCGGCCCTCGTCCACACCCCCCACCGCGACAAGTCCGCCGGGCTCAAACGCACCCTCGACGTCCTGCGCGAATCCGACCTGCCCCCCGATCACGTCGTCCTGGACCATCTCAATGAGACAACGGTAGGGGACGCCACTGACAGTGGCTGCTGGCTGGGCTTTTCCATCTATCCGGACACCAAGATGGACCCGGAACGGATGGTGCGGATCCTCCGCGTGCACGGCACGGAGCGGATCCTCGTCAACTCCGCGGCGGACTGGGGCCGCAGCGACCCGCTCAAGACGCGGCACGTCGGCGAGGCGATGCGCGCCGCCGGATTCTCCGACGACGACGTGGATCAGGTGCTGTGGCGCAACCCCGTCGCCTTCTACGGCCAGAGCGGCCGGCTCTCCCTCGACATCGCCGACCCCGGCGCCCTCCACGAGGGCAACTCCATCCTCCGCGGCGGGGAATGAGGAGGCGGCGGACCCATGCGCTTCCGGCACCCCGACGGTTCCACCGTCCACCTCGCGTACTGCACCAACGTCCACCCCGCCGAGACGCTCGACGGCGTGCTGGCCCAGCTGCGCGACCACTGTGAGCCCGTACGCAAACGGCTGGGCCGGGACCGGCTCGGCATCGGACTCTGGCTCGCCCGCGCCGCGGCCCGCGCGCTGACATCTGACCCCGTGGCGCTCCGCCGGCTGCGCCGGGAGCTGGACGCGCGCGGCCTCGAGGTCGTCACCCTCAACGGATTCCCGTACGAGGGGTTCGGTGACAGCCGCGTCAAGTACCGGGTCTACCGGCCGGACTGGACCGAGCCGGCCCGGCTGGAGTACACGGCCGACCTCGCCCGGCTGCTGACCGCACTGCTCCCGGACGACGCCGCCGAGGGCACCATCTCCACTCTGCCGCTCGCCTGGCGTACGGATTTCGACGAGCACCGGCGTGCGACCGCGATGGCCGCGCTCCGCACTCTCGCCGCGCGCCTGGACGCGCTCCAGGACACCACCGGCCGCAGCATCCGCGTCGGCCTGGAGCCGGAGCCCGGCTGCACGATCGAGACCCTGGCCGATGCCCTCGGCGCGCTGACCGGCGCGCCGGCCATTCCGGGCATCCCGCCCCACCGCATCGGCGTCTGCGTCGACACCTGTCACCTCGCCACCTCCTTCGAGGAACCGGGACCGGCCCTGGACGCGCTGCACCGGGCGGGCATCCCCGTCGTCAAGACGCAGCTGTCCGCCGCCCTGCACGCCGAACACCCCGAACGGGCCGACGTCCGCGCCGCGCTCGGCGCCTTCGCCGAGCCCCGCTTCCTGCACCAGACCCGCACCCGGAACGCCGACGGCCTCCTTCTCGCCACGGACGACCTGGACGAGGCGCTCGGCGATGCGCTCGACGACGGGCTCGGCGAGGTGCTCGGCGACGGCGTGGGGGAGCGGACGGGGCTTCCCACCACCGCCCCCTGGCGCGCCCACTTCCACGTACCGCTGCACGCGCCGCCGCAGCCCCCGCTCACCTCGACCCTCCCCGTACTCCAGGACACCCTCGCCCATCTCGTCGGCCCGGCCGCGCCACCGCGCACCCACCACCTGGAGGTCGAGACGTACACCTGGCAGGCGCTGCCGCCCGAGCTGCGGCCGCGCACCCGCGCCCGGCTCGCCGACGGCATCGCCGCCGAACTCGCCCTCGCCCGCGACCTGCTGACCGACCTCGGCCTCAAGGAGCTGCCATGACCGCGCACGAGAGCAGCCCCGGAGACACCGCGGCGCCGTCCACAGACGCCGCGCCGCCCCAGCCCCTCCTCGTCCTCGACGTCGTCGGCCTCACCCCCCGGCTCCTCGACCACATGCCGCACCTCAAGGCGCTGGCCGCGGCCGGCTCGTACACCCCGCTGCGTACCGTCCTGCCGGCCGTCACCTGCACCGTCCAGTCGACCTTCCTCACCGGCGCGCCGCCCTCCCAGCACGGCATCGTCGGCAACGGCTGGTACTTCCGCGACGTCGGCGAGGTCCACCTCTGGCGGCAGCACAACGCCCTCGTGGGCGGCGACAAGCTCTGGGACGCGGCCCGCCGCGCCCACCCGGGCTACACCGTCGCCAACATCTGCTGGTGGTACGCCATGGGCGCGGACGTCGACTGGACCGTCACGCCCCGGCCCATCTACTACGCCGACGGCCGCAAGGAACCCGACTGCTACACCCGGCCGCCCGCCCTCCACGACGAGCTGACCGAACTGCTCGGCCCCTTCCCGCTCTTCACCTACTGGGGGCCCACGGCCTCGATCGCCTCCTCTCAATGGATCACCGACGCCAGCCGCCACATCCTGCGCACCCGCCACCCCGACCTCACTCTCACCTACCTCCCGCACCTGGACTACGACCTCCAGCGCTACGGGCCCGACGACCCCCGCTCGCACGCGGCCGCCGCCGCACTCGACGCCGTCATCGCGCCCCTCCTCGACGACGCCCGCGCGGCCGGCGTCACCGTCGTCGCCCTGTCCGAATACGGCATCACCCGCGCCCGCCGTCCCGTCGACATCAACCGCGCGCTGCGCCGGGCCGGCCTGCTGGAGGTGCACACCCAGGACGGGATGGAGTACCTCGACCCGACCGCGTCCCGCGCCTTCGCCGTCGCGGATCACCAGATCGCGCACGTCTACGTACGCCGCCCCGAAGACCTCGACGCGACCCGGGAAGCGCTCGCGGACCTCCCGGGGCTCGGCGAACTCCTCGACGACGCGGGCAAGAAGCAGCACGGGCTGGACCATCCGCGCGCCGGCGAACTCGTCGCCGTCGCCGAACCCGACGCGTGGTTCACGTACTACTACTGGCTCGACGACGCCCGGGCGCCGGACTTCGCGCGCCTCGTCGAGATCCACCGCAAGCCCGGCTACGACCCCGCCGAGCTCTTCATGGACCCGCGCGACCCCTACGTACGGCTACGCGCCGCCACCGCGCTCGCCCGCAAGAAGACCGGCATGCGCTACCGCATGGCCGTCGTCCCCCTCGATCCCGAGCCCGTGCGCGGCAGTCACGGGCGTATCCCGGACCACGAGGACGACGGACCCGTCCTGATCTGCTCCACCGCAGGCACGCTCACCACCCCCCTCGCTGCGACCGACGTGAAGTCCTTGCTCCTCAAGCTTGCCGCACGGCACTGACAATCGACCTTGGAGCCGTAATGACCAGCGACGTTCCCAACCCGCGCACCTCCCGCAACCCCGAGCTCGCGCGCCGGCTCGCCCGCCGCGGGTTCCTCGGCGTGGCCGCCGGCGCCACGGC
>NZ_JBEPFC010000108.1:0-26046 GCF_040301705.1 Streptomyces sp. NPDC000151
CGGGCGGACAACGCGGCCAAGGCCGAGCTGATCCGCTCGCTGCTGGGCGGCCGCGCCAACGCGGTCACCGAGCGGCTGGTGGTCCGACTCGTCGCACAGCCGCGGGGCCGTAGCCTGGAGGCAGGGCTGGACTCCCTGTCCAGGCTCGCCGCGCACCGCCGGGACCGGCTGGTCGCGGTGGTCACCTCCGCGGTGCCGATCAGCGAGACGCAGAAGCAGCGCCTGGGCGCTGCGCTCACCTCGCTGTACGGCCGGCAGGTCCACCTGAACCTCGACGTGGACCCCGAGGTCCTCGGCGGCGTGCAGGTGCGCATCGGTGACGAGGTCATCAACGGGACCATCTCCGAGCGCCTGGAAGAGGCGTCCCGGCGGATGGCCGGCTGAGGCAGCCAACCAACTCAACAGCATGAGCAGCGGCCCGAGTTGGGCCGTAACGCAGGGAACAGCAACAGGGGGCGAACCCGCCCTCTGCCTGCGGCGGGGGAGCCCATGCCCCGCAACAAGACTTCGGGCCCAACAAGGAGAGCAGGGAACCCAGATGGCGGAGCTCACGATCCGGCCGGAGGAGATCCGGGACGCGCTGGAGAACTTTGTCCAGGCGTACAAGCCGGACGCGGCCTCGCGCGAGGAGGTCGGGACGGTCAGCGAGGCCGGTGACGGCATCGCGAAGGTCGAGGGACTTCCCTCGGCGATGGCGAACGAACTGCTGAAGTTCGAGGACGGCACCCTCGGCCTCGCGCTGAACCTCGAAGAGCGCGAGATCGGTGCGGTCGTCCTCGGTGAGTTCAGCGGTATCGAGGAGGGCCAGCCGGTGCAGCGCACCGGTGAGGTGCTCTCGGTCGCCGTGGGCGAGGGCTACCTCGGCCGCGTCGTCGACCCGCTGGGCAACCCGATCGACGGCCTCGGCGAGATCGAGTCCGAGGGCCGCCGCGCCCTGGAGCTGCAGGCTCCGGGCGTCATGGTCCGTAAGTCGGTGCACGAGCCGATGCAGACCGGCTACAAGGCCGTCGACTCGATGGTGCCGATCGGCCGCGGTCAGCGTCAGCTGATCATCGGCGACCGCCAGACCGGCAAGACCGCGCTGGCCGTCGACACCATCATCAACCAGCGCGACAACTGGCGCTCGGGCGACCCGAAGAAGCAGGTCCGCTGCATCTACGTCGCGGTCGGCCAGAAGGGCTCCACCATCGCGTCCGTGCGCGGCGCCCTGGAGGAGGCCGGCGCCCTGGAGTACACGACGATCGTCGCGGCTCCGGCGTCCGACCCGGCGGGCTTCAAGTACCTCGCGCCCTACACCGGCAGCGCCATCGGCCAGCACTGGATGTACCAGGGCAAGCACGTCCTGATCATCTTCGACGACCTGTCGAAGCAGGCCGACGCCTACCGCGCCGTCTCGCTGCTGCTGCGCCGTCCGCCGGGCCGTGAGGCCTACCCGGGCGACGTCTTCTACCTGCACTCGCGTCTGCTGGAGCGCTGCGCGAAGCTGTCGGACGACATGGGCGCCGGCTCGATGACCGGTCTGCCGATCGTCGAGACCAAGGCGAACGACGTGTCGGCGTTCATTCCGACCAACGTCATCTCCATCACCGACGGCCAGTGCTTCCTGGAGTCCGACCTGTTCAACGCGGGCCAGCGCCCGGCGCTGAACGTCGGTATCTCGGTCTCCCGAGTCGGTGGCTCCGCCCAGCACAAGGCCATGAAGCAGGTCTCCGGCCGACTGCGTGTGGACCTCGCCCAGTTCCGTGAGCTGGAGGCGTTCGCCGCCTTCGGTTCCGACCTGGACGCGGCCTCCAAGGCGCAGCTGGCCCGCGGTCAGCGCATGACCGAGCTGCTCAAGCAGGGCCAGTACCAGCCGATGCCCGTCGAGGAGCAGGTCGTCTCCATCTGGGCCGGTACCACCGGCAAGATGGACGACGTCCCGGTGGAGGACATCCGCCGCTTCGAGCGCGAGCTGCTGGACTGGATGGGCCGCGAGAAGAAGGAACTGCTCACCGGCATCGTCGAGGGCGGGAAGATGTCCGACGACACCATCCAGGCCCTGACCGACTCGGTCTCCACCTTCAAGCAGCAGTTCGAGACCTCGGACGGCAAGCTGCTCGGTGAGGACGCTCCGGGCGCCGGCAAGTGACGACGGAAGGGACCTGATCCATGGGAGCCAAGCTCCGGGTCTACAAGCGTCGCATCCGCTCCGTCACCGCGACCAAGAAGATCACCAAGGCGATGGAGATGATCGCCGCCTCGCGCATCGTCAAGGCGCAGCGCCAGGTGGCGGCATCGACGCCGTACGCGAGTGAACTGACCCGCGCGGTGACGGCGGTTGCGACCGGCTCGAACACCAACCACGCCCTGACGACCGAGGTGGAGAACCCGACCCGGGCCGCGATCCTGCTCATCACGAGCGACCGCGGCCTCGCGGGCGGCTACTCCTCCAACGCCATCAAGGCCGCCGAGCAGCTCACCGAGCGGCTCAAGGGCGAGGGCAAGGAGGTCGACGCCTACATCGTCGGCCGCAAGGGTGTGTCGTACTACGCCTTCCGCGAGCGCAAGGTCGTGGATTCGTGGACCGGCTTCACCGACAGCCCGACGTACGCGGACGCCAAGGCGGTCGCGGCGCCTCTCATCGAGGCCGTACAGCGGGACACGGCCGAGGGCGGCGTGGACGAGCTCCACATCGTCTTCACCGAGTTCGTGTCGATGATGACGCAGACGCCGGTCGACGACCGGCTGCTGCCGCTCAGCCTCGACGCTTCGGCGGACGAGGAAGAGCAGGCCAAGACCGAGCTGCTGCCGCTGTTCGACTTCGAGCCGTCGGCGGAGGACGTCCTGGACGCCCTGCTGCCGCGGTACGTCGAGTCGCGCATCTACAACGCGCTGCTGCAGGCCGCCGCCTCCAAGCACGCCGCCACCCGGCGTGCGATGAAGTCGGCGACCGACAACGCGGAAGAGCTCATCAAGTCGCTCTCGCGGCTTGCCAATGCGGCCCGACAGGCCGAAATCACCCAGGAAATCAGCGAGATCGTCGGTGGCGCCAGCGCCCTGGCCGACGCGACCGCGGGGAGTGACAAGTAATGACGACCACTGTTGAGACGGCCGCCGCCACGGGCCGCGTCGCCCGGGTCATCGGCCCGGTCGTCGACGTGGAGTTCCCCGTCGACGCGATGCCGGAGATCTACAATGCGCTGACCGTCGAGGTCGACGACCCGGCCGAGGCCGGTGTCCGCAAGACGCTGACCCTCGAGGTCGCCCAGCACCTGGGCGACGGCCTGGTCCGCGCGATCTCGATGCAGCCCACCGACGGTCTGGTCCGCCAGGCCGCGGTGACCGACAAGGGCGAGGGCATCACCGTCCCCGTCGGCGACGTCACCAAGGGCAAGGTGTTCAACACCCTCGGCGAGATCCTCAACAAGCCGGAGGCGGCTTCCGAGGTCACCGAGCGCTGGGCGATCCACCGCAAGGCCCCGAGCTTCGACCAGCTCGAGTCCAAGACCGAGATGTTCGAGACCGGCGTCAAGGTCATCGACCTGCTGACCCCGTACGTCAAGGGCGGCAAGATCGGTCTGTTCGGTGGTGCCGGTGTCGGCAAGACCGTGCTGATCCAGGAAATGATCTACCGCGTCGCCAACAACCACGACGGTGTGTCGGTGTTCGCGGGCGTCGGTGAGCGTACCCGTGAGGGCAACGACCTCATCGAGGAGATGACCGAGTCCGGCGTCATCGACAAGACCGCGCTGGTCTTCGGCCAGATGGACGAGCCCCCGGGCACCCGTCTGCGGGTCGCGCTGGCCGGTCTGACGATGGCGGAGTACTTCCGTGACGTCCAGAAGCAGGACGTCCTCTTCTTCATCGACAACATCTTCCGGTACACCCAGGCGGGTTCCGAGGTGTCCACCCTGCTGGGCCGCATGCCCTCCGCGGTGGGTTACCAGCCGAACCTGGCGGACGAGATGGGCCTCCTGCAGGAGCGCATCACCTCGACCCGTGGTCACTCGATCACCTCGATGCAGGCGATCTACGTCCCCGCGGACGACCTGACCGACCCGGCGCCGGCGACCACCTTCGCGCACCTGGACGCGACGACCGTTCTGTCGCGTCCGATCTCGGAGAAGGGCATCTACCCGGCGGTGGACCCGCTGGACTCGACGTCCCGCATCCTGGACCCGCGGTACATCACGCAGGAGCACTACGACTGCGCGATGCGCGTGAAGACGATCCTGCAGAAGTACAAGGACCTGCAGGACATCATCGCGATCCTCGGTATCGACGAACTGGGCGAGGAGGACAAGCTCACCGTCCACCGTGCCCGTCGTATCGAGCGCTTCCTGTCGCAGAACACCCACGTGGCGAAGCAGTTCACCGGTGTCGACGGCTCGGACGTGACGCTGGACGAGTCCATCACCGCGTTCAACGCCATCGCCGACGGTGACTACGACCACTTCCCCGAGCAGGCGTTCTTCATGTGCGGTGGCATTGAGGACCTCAAGGCCAACGCCAAGGAGCTGGGCGTCTCCTGACCCCGGCTTCCGGATCCGGGGGCGGCCGTGGCCGCCCCCGGGCCCGACGCCCACTAGTATTTGACCCGACATCTGCTGTACCCGGCAGGTGGAGACCCGAGGAGCCATCGTGGCTGAGCTGCACGTCGAGTTGGTCGCCGCGGACCGTCAGGTCTGGTCCGGCGAGGCCAGCCTGGTCGTCGCGCGCACCTCGTCGGGCGACATCGGCGTCATGCCCGGTCACCAGCCGCTGCTCGGCGTGCTGGAGTCCGGTCCGGTGACGATTCGTACGACCGGCGAAGGCGGGGACGGCACGGTCGTCGCCGCGGTGCACGGCGGCTTCATCTCGTTCGCCGACAACAAGCTTTCTCTGCTCGCGGAGATCGCCGAGCTGTCGGACGAGATCGATGTCCAGCGCGCGGAGCGGGCCTTGGAGCGGGCGAAGTCGGAGGCCGACGCGGCCGCCGAGCGCCGCGCCGATGTCCGGCTGCGTGCGGTGGCAGGCGTTCACTGAACCCTGTCACAGACGAGCTTTACCCTCAGCCGCGGGCTGCGCTGGAATCCTCCAGAGCGGTCCGCGGCTGAGCCGATGCAGGTGCGTTTCCCGAATACGAGGCGAGGAGGTCGGTGGAGATGGTCCTCGCTCTGTGTGTGAGCGCCGCGGTCGTCGTCCTGGTACTACTGGGGCTCTTCGTCTTCGGACTGCGGCGGCGGCTGATCCAGCGGTCCGGCGGCACGTTCGACTGCAGTCTGCGCTGGGACGTGCCCGCCGCGGCGGCCGTCACGGCGGCGGACGGCGAGCCCAGCGGCAAAGGCTGGATCTACGGTGTGGCCCGGTACAACGGCGACCGCATCGAGTGGTTCCGGGTCTTCTCCTATGCGCCACGTCCACGGCGCGTCCTGGAGCGGGCCTCCATCGAGGTACTGGAGCGGCGCAGCCCGGAGGGCGAGGAAGAGCTCGCCCTGCTCTCCGACTCCATCGTCCTCGCCTGCCGGCATCGCGGAACGCGCCTGGAGCTGGCGATGAGCGAGGACGCGCTCACGGGCTTCCTGGCGTGGCTGGAAGCGGCACCACCCGGACAGAGGGTCAACGTGGCCTGACGACTGTCCGGGTTTTGTGTTTTCCGGGGGGCTGCCGGGGGCCGGGGGTGTCGGGGGTGCCGTCCGGGACGGTCTAACGGTCTAAGGGCCCTCGCGGCGGGCCGCGCCGAGGCCCAGTTCCCGGGCGAGCACGGCGGCCTGTACCCGGCTGCGCAGCTCCAGCTTGTTCAGCAGCCGGCTGACGTGCGTCTTGACCGTGGCCTCCGCCATGTCCAGGCGCCCCGCGATGTCCGCGTTGGACAGCCCTTCCCCGAGACAGCCCAGTACCTCGCGCTCCCGGGGCGTGAGCACGTCGAGCGCCGCGGTGTCCGGCGCCGGGGCGGCCGGGCGCGGCGCGGCGAATTCGGCGATCAGCCGCCGGGTGACGGCGGGCGCGATGATCCCCTCCCCGGCCGCCACCGTACGGACCGCCGCCAGCAGCGTCGCCGCGTCGCTGGTCTTGAGCAGGAACCCGGCAGCGCCCGCGCGCAGCGCCCCGAAGACGTACTCGTCCAGGTCGAAGGTGGTCAGCACCAGTACGTCGGCCAGTCCCCGCCCGGTGATCTCCCGGGTGGCCGAGACGCCGTCGAGCCGGGGCATCTGTACGTCCATGAGCACCAGGTCGGGGCGGAGCGCGGCGGCCAGCCGTACCGCCTCCTCGCCGTCGGCCGCCTCGCCCGCCACCTCGATGTCGGGCGCCGAGCGCAGGATGAGGACCAGGCCCGCACGGACGGCCGACTGGTCCTCGGCCACCAGCACCCGGATCGGCTGGCCGGGGGTGTGGGTGCTGCGGGTGGGATCGGTGCGGTCGGTCATCGGGGGTGCTCCTTCTCGTCCGCGGGCAGTGTTGCCCGTACCCGCCACACGTCGCCGTCGGGCGCCGCGTCGAACGTGCCGTGCAGCAGGGCGGCCCGCTCGCCCATGCCGACCAGGCCGGAGCCGGAGCCGGGCGCGCGCGGGCCGGGGCGGCGGCCGTAGGGGCTGGTGACGGTGACGGCCAGGGCGGCGCCGTCGCGGGCGAGGCGGATCGTCACCTCACCCGGTACCGCGTGCTTGAGCGCGTTGGTCACGGACTCCTGGACGATGCGGTACGCGGCGAGCTCCACCGGCGCGGCGAGCGCCGGGCCGCCGGGCGGGCGGTCGTCCGTGAGCGTGAAGGTGAGCCCGCTGCCGGCGCCGTGGCCGCGGGCCCGCTCCAGGAGGGCGTCCAGGGCGTCGAGGCGGGGCGTGGCGGCGGAGGTCTCCTGGCCGCCGGCGCCACGCAGGAGGCCGATGAGGCGGCGCATCTCGGCCAGGCCCTGCACGCTGTTCTCGCGGATGACGCCGAGCGCTTCCCGGGTGGCGGCGGGCTCGTCGACGGCCTGCGCGGCGGTGGCGTGCAGGGCGATGGCGGAGAGGTGGTTCGCGACCATGTCGTGCAGCTCGCGGGCCATCCGGGCGCGTTCGGCGAGTACCGCCTCGCGGCGGTCCAGCTCGGCCAGCAGGGCGGTCTGCTCGGCGCGCAGCCGGGCGGCCCGGGCGGCCTCGCGGTGGTTGCGGATGATGACCGCGGTCCAGGCCGGGCCGATCGTGCCGACGCCCACGGCGACGCCGATGAGCAGCGCCTGCGGGTCGCGGAGCAGGGCGACGGGCAGCAGCGTGGCGAGGACGGTGGCCAGCACGCAGGCGCGCGGGACGCGGCGGGCCGTGGCCGGGGAGCCGTACATGACGGCCGCGTAGACCACGTCGGTGAACATCAGGACGGTGGCGATCACCGTGCCGGTGAGTACGTCCAGGGCGAGGGCCGGGACGGCGACGGCCAGCGCGGCACCGGGGGCGGTGCGGCGCAGCAGCTCGGCGCCGGCCATCGCGGCGAGGGCGAGCAGCGCGAGCCGCGCGGGCAGGCCGAACAGCGGCGGGCCGCCGTGCAGTCCGAGGAACCACAGCAGGACGCCGCCGAGCAGGCCGGACGCCGCGATGAGGACGTCGTCGCGGTGCGGGCGGGCGGGGGCGCTGAAGGGGCTCACCCGGCCATCCAACAACGCCGCCGCGCCCCGGACCTCCCCATCGGCGACGATCCGCCGCCGGCGCCGGGTACATCGAAGGATGCAGTACGGGATCGTCATGCGCGACGACGAAAGGCGCGTGCGCGGCGGCGAGGCTGGAGGGGAGCGAAGGGAGCGCGCCGTGATCGTGACGCTGGTCGTGCTGTGTGAGGTCGGATTCTGGGTGCTGCTGGCCGTGGGGCTGGCGCTGCGCTACCTGGCGCGGATGCCGCGCACCGGGGCCGCCGTCCTGCTGATGGAGCCGCTGCTGGAGCTGGTCCTGCTCGTCGTGACGGTGCTGGACCTGCGCAACGGTGCGCAGGCGGACTGGAAACACGGGCTGGCCGCGGTCTACATCGGCTTCACGGTCGGCTACGGCCACTACACGATCCGGTGGGCGGACGCGCATGTCGCGCACCGCTTCGGAGGCGGGCCGAAGCCGCCGGGCGCGGGCTACGGCCGGGCACGGGCGGTCCACGAGTGGAAGCTGTGGCTGCGGACGGTGGTGATGGGCGTGGTCGCGGCCGGGCTGCTGCAGGCCGCGATCTGGTACGTGGGCGACGGCGACACCGCGTCCCTGCGGTCCTGGCAGGCCACCGTGGCCCGCATCGTGGGCATCCACGGGCTGATCGCCCTCACGTACACGATCTGGCCCAAGAAGCCGAAGCGGGACGGTTCCGAGGCCGCCGCGGGGGAGCGGCCCCGAACCCTGACCAAGCCCTGATCAGCGCTCCCCGCCGGGCACCCACAGCACGTCGCCGAGCTCCTTGTTGGCGGTGCGCGCGAGGATGAACAGCAGGTCGGAGAGGCGGTTCAGGTAGGTGGCGGTGAGCGTGTTCATGGTCTCGCCGTGCACCTCCAGGGCCGCCCAGGTGGACCGCTCGGCGCGGCGCACCACCGTGCACGCCTGGTGCAGCAGCGCCGCGCCGGGCGTGCCGCCGGGCAGGATGAAGCTGCGCAGCTTCTCCAGCCGCTCCAGGAAGCGGTCGCAGTCCGCCTCCAGCTTGTCGATGTAGCTCTGCTCCACGCGCAGCGGCGGGAACTCCGGGTTCGCAACGACCGGCGTCGACAGGTCGGCACCCACGTCGAAGAGGTCGTTCTGGACGCGGACGAGGACCTTGACGACCTCCTCGGGGAGGTCGCCGAGGGCGATGGCGCTGCCGATGACGGCGTTCGCCTCGTTGGCGTCGGCGTAGGCCGCGATCCGCAGATCGGTCTTGGCGGTCCGGCTCATGTCGCCGAGGGCGGTGGTGCCCTGGTCGCCGGTACGGGTGTAGATGCGCGTCAGATTGACCATGGCGTCAGCGTAGTGACGCGCCCGCCCTGCGGAAGACACGTGTGCCGACCGTCACGGCGGGCAGCGCGCGTCAGTGAGACTTTGCATTGACCCTAATTTTTAAGGCGGTGCAAGGTGGGCCTTAGGATCCCTTCATGGCCGAGGGACTGAGGGCGCGCAAGAAGCGGCAGACCAGGCAGCAGCTGTCGGATGTGGCCACCGGGCTGTTCGTGGAGCGCGGTTTCGACGCGGTGACGATCGCCGAGATCGCCGAGGCCGCCGAGGTCTCCGTCAATACGGTCTACAACTACTTCCCGGCCAAGGAGGATCTCTTCCTCGACCGCGGCGAGGAGCTCGTGGACCGGCTCTCGCGGTGGGTGCGCGCCCGGGACGTGGGGGAGTCGGCCGCCGGCGCCGTCCTGCGCGAGCTGCGCGCCGAGGTGGAGGCGGTCTCGCCGCGGGTCGGACTGTTCGAGGGGTACGAGCAGTTCATGCGGGTCATCCATGGGGCGGCGTCGCTCAAGGCCCGGCTGTGGTACCTCCAGCAGGAACAGCTGGAGCACCTGGAGCGGACCCTGGGGGAGGAGAGCGGCACCGCGGACGACGACCCGATGCCGGCACTGATCGCGGGCCAGCTCAACTGGGTGCACGCCACGCTCATGGGCACCATCGGCCGCGAGATGGCCGCCGGGCGCAAGCCTGCCGAGGTCTCCCGCGAGGCGCTCGTGCTGCTGGACGAGATCGAGGAGCTGCTGAGCGAACGGGTCCTCAATTACGCCGTGCGTCCCATGAGCTGACGGCCGGGGGGTAGTCCGGTGTGATGTCCGTCATGTGAGACGTGACGCGCATCTCTATCCCTCCAAACGACGGCGAACGAGCGCTAACGTCGCTCGGAAGACATCGTGAAGTGCACAGGGTGTGAGGGGTCATTCAGTGGCAAAGAAGCTCGCCGTCATCGGGGCCGGACTCATGGGTTCCGGCATCGCGCAGGTCTCCGCCCAGGCGGGCTGGGACGTGACCCTCCGGGACGTCACCGACGGCGCGCTGGCCCGCGGCAAGGCCGGCATCGAGGCGTCGTACGAGAAGTTCGTCGCCAAGGGCAAGCTGGACGCGGCCGCCGCCGAGCAGGCGCTGGCCCGCATCACCACCAGCACCGACCTCGAAGCGGCGGCCGACGCCGACATCGTCGTCGAGGCCGTCTTCGAGAAGATCGAGGTCAAGCGGGAGATCTTCCAGACGCTGGACAAGCTGGTCCGGGACGAGGCGGTGCTGGCCTCCAACACCTCCGCCATCCCGATCACCAAGATCGCGGCGGCCACCGAACGCCCCGAGCGGGTCGTGGGCACGCACTTCTTCTCGCCGGTGCCGATGATGCAGCTGTGCGAGCTGGTGCGCGGTTACAAGACCAGCGACGAAACCCTCGCCACCGCGCGGGAGTTCGCCGAGTCGGTCGGCAAGACCTGCATCGTCGTCAATCGCGATGTGGCCGGTTTCGTCACCACCCGCCTGATCTCCGCGCTGGTCGTCGAGGCCGCCAAGCTGTACGAGTCGGGCGTGGCCACCGCCGAGGACATCGACACCGCCTGCAAGCTGGGCTTCGGTCACGCGATGGGCCCCCTGGCCACCGCCGACCTCACGGGCGTCGACATCCTCCTGCACGCCACCGAGAACATCTACACCGAATCGCAGGACGAGAAGTTCGCGCCGCCGGAGCTCATGCGCCGCATGGTGGACGCCGGAGATATCGGCCGCAAGAGCGGGCAGGGATTCTACGAGCACTGAGGAACCGGGCCGCGGCACACCCGTTCAGGCGTCACTCCTGGGAGTGATTTCGGTATCGGTTCGCTTACAGGCGGCAACTTCGTCGTGTGAGAGGCAGTCAGTTCTGTAGACGCAAAAACATTTCGCATCACCACGGGGAGCGCATATGCACATCAAGGGCGACCACGCCGAGCTGGTCGTCGGGGGCCGCCTCGACGTCCGCAGCGCGGCGGACGCCCGTACGGCCCTGCACACCGCCGTCGACTCCGGTTGCGGCGATCTCGTGCTGGACCTGACCGAGCTGGATTCCTGGGACGCCACCGGACTCGGCGTGATCATGGGAGCGCACCGCCGCGCGGGCCGGGTGAACCGCCGGCTCGTGCTGCGCGGGGTGCCGCCCCAGATGCAGCGCCTGCTGGTGGCCACACGGTTGCACCGCATTCTGGCCATTGAGGGCGGCCTCGAAGCGGAGTCGCTGCCGCGCGTCTGAGGCTCGCGTGACCTGCGAGTGGCCGCGCGGCCGCCGGTAACTGAGAGGCGTAAGCGGTACATACGGCTTGATCCTCACGAATCCGTGACGTAGCGGGCAGAGCAGGACCCCGGCGCATCGTAGATACTGTCCGCAGGCTTAATGTTCGGTTCTCGTCGCGCCCCGAGCGGCCGCGGCGGACACCGGGCCAGAAGCGGCGGCCGGGGCCACCCGCCCCGGCCCGGTCGGGGAGTGCGGACGGCCGGAAGAGCAGTCGGCACGCCACGCATCTGGGGGGCTTGAGTCCATGGATCCGCACAACGGCCGGCGGCCGGAGGAGCACAGCGCGCAGGACCACCCTGCCGACCCGCTGCCGTCCGGCGCCGGCAGTCCGCAGTTCGTGCCGCCGGACGGCCCGGCCCGTACCGCCCGGCTGGTCACCGGCGACTATCTGCTCACCGTCAATCCCGTCGACGGCAGCGAGATCGAGCCGACGCCGCCGGGCGAGGAGCCGGGCACGCCGCAGAAGCACTCGCCCAAGGAGCGCGCCGAGCGGGCCCGCGCGACGAGCGCCCCGCCGGTGCCGCCCGGCGGCCTCGGCCACCCCGTGGACCGGCTCCCGCTGCTGGAGCGCCAGGAGGAGACCGAGCGGCTGACCCGGCTGCTCACCCGCGGCCGCTCCGTACGCCTCACCGGCCCCTCCGGCGCGGGCCGCACCCGGCTGCTGGACGCGGTCGCCACCGGTTGCGCCGGCCTGGCGCCCGACGGCGTCGTCCGGCTCTCCGGGTACCGCCGCACGGCCACCGACCTGATGTACGACCTGTTCGCCGCCGTGTACCGGGCGCCGAGCTACCGCCCGGGCCGCCCCGAGCTGCTCGCCGCACTGGCCGGCGTCGGCGCCGTGGTGGTCGTGGACGACCTGGAGTTCGGCGGCGCGGCGCTGGAGGAGCTGCTGGGCGCCACGCCCGAGTGCGCGTTCCTGCTCTCGGCCACACCCGACGTGCCCGCGCCCTCGGCCGCCTCGCACATCGAAGAGGTCTTCGTCGCCGGCCTCGGCCGCGCCGCCTGCCAGGAGCTGCTGGAGCGCGCCGCGGGCCGGCCGCTGACCGACGAGGAGGCCGCCTGGGCGGGCGACCTGTGGTTCGAGTCCGAGGGGCTGCCGCTGCGCTTCCTGCAGGCCGGCGCGGTGCTGCGGCAGCGCGACCGGCGGAGCGCGGACGCGGCGGGGAACGCAACGGCGGGCGATGGCGCTGCGGGGGACAGCGCGGAGAGCGATGGCGCGGCGGGGGACAGCGCGGAGGGCGACGGCGTCCCGGACGGCGTTGAGTCCGAGGGTACGGACGGGACCGGTGACGCGGCCGGGGCGCAGCCGCCGCTGCCCGGCATCCCCCAGGCCGCTTCCTTCGCCGCGATGATCGCGGAGCGGCTCGCGCCGGCCGCGCAGGACGCGCTGCGGCTGGCCGTCGCCCTCGGCGGCGACCTCCCGCACCCCACCCACCTGCCCGCGCTCTTCAAGGATCCCCGCGCGGACGCCGCCCTGGGCGACCTGCTGGCCTGCGGGCTGATCAGCCCGGCCGGCACCCACTACCGCCTCGCGGCGACCGTACTGGACCAGCTCACCGCCGCCGGGTACGCGGAGGGCGCGGCCGGCCGCGCCCACGCGGCGGCCCAGCACTACTCCTGGTGGGCCGGGCACCACTCGGTCGCCCCCGAGCGGGCGGCCGCCGAAGCCGACGCGCTGCTCGCCGTGATGGCCCGGCTCACCGCGAGCCGGGAGTCCGGGCACGCCAGCGCCGCCGTACTGCTCGCCCGTACGGCCGCCCCCGCGTTCGCCGCAGCGCTGCAGTGGAACGCCTGGGAGCGCAGCCTCCGGCACGGCCAGGAGGCCGCCAGGATCGCCGGCGAGGTCGGCGAAGAGGCGTACTTCCACCACGAGTTGGGTGTCCTCGCGCTCTGCCTGGGCAACCTGGACAAGGCACGCGCCGAGCTGGAGGCGTCCATCGGGCTGCGCGGCGCGCTCGCCGACCGGCGCGGCGCCGTCGCGGGGCGGCGCGCCCTCGCGCTGGTCGCCGACCGCACCGGCGTCCCGGTGTCCCCGGAGATCACCGCGGCCGCCGTGGCGGCGGCCGGCGAGGAACTCCCGCACACGGGGACCGACGAGTCCGCCTCGCCGCCCGGCTCGCCGACCGCCGTCACCACGCCGGTGCCGCGCGTGGACGAGACCGCGGCGACCGTGGTGAGCCCCGCGGTGAAGGCCGCGGCGGGCCCGGCGGGCGCGAAGAAGAAGCGGGCAGCGGTGTTCACCGGCGCGCGCCGCAACATGGTCGCGGCCGGCGCGGGCGCGCTGCTGGCCGCCGTACTGGGCACGATCGTCACGCTCGGCGCCACCTCCGGCGGCGACGCCCCGGCGAACAAGGTGAAGTCCGGCCAGTCCGCCGAGGAGAGCAAGGACAGCGGCGGCCTGACCGCCGACGAGCCGAGCCACGGCGCGACCGGCGGCCCGGGCGCCTGGGACAGCAGTACGGGCGCGCGGACCGGTGCGCCCGCCACGTCCGGCAGCGCCCGCCCCGGCGACCCGGCCACCAGCGCGAAGCCCGGCAGCCCCGGCTCGACGCAGCCGAGCGACCGGCCGACGGACTCCACGGGCAAGCCGACGACGCCCTCCGGCAAGCCGACCGGCCCGACCGGGAAGCCGCCGACGAGCAAGCCCACGACGCCGACGGCCAAGCCCACCGAGCCGACGGAGGACCCGACCACGCCGACGGAGGAGCCGACCACGCCGGAGCCGACGTCCGGCACCTCGGAGTCCCCCTCGCAGTCCGAGAGCGGCCCGTCCGCGAGCAGCCCGATGAGCGGCGGACCGGGCAGCGGCTCCGCCTCCGGGACCGCGTCCGACTCGGCTGAGCCGACCGCCTGACCGGCCCGTACCGCCGTACATGTAGCAGCGGCCCGCCCGCGGAACCTCTCGCGGGCGGGCCGGCGCGTACGTACGAGGCGGCCGGGGGCCTTAGAACAGCCGCAGCTTGTCGTCCTCGATGCCGCGCAGCGCGTCGTAGTCCAGGACGACGCAGCCGATGCCGCGGTCGGTGGCCAGCACCCGGGCCTGCGGCTTGATCTCCTGGGCCGCGAACACGCCCTTCACCGGCGCCAGGTGCGGGTCACGGTTGAGGAGTTCGAGGTAGCGGGTGAGCTGCTCGACGCCGTCGATCTCGCCGCGCCGCTTGATCTCCACGGCGACCGTCGCACCGTCCGCGTCCCGGCACAGGATGTCCACCGGGCCGATCGCGGTGGGGTATTCACGCCGAATCAGGGAGTACCCCTCGCCGAGCGTGTCGATCCGGTCGGCGAGCAGCTCCTGGAGGTGCGCCTCCACGCCGTCCTTGATGAGACCCGGGTCCACGCCGAGCTCGTGGGAGGAGTCGTGCATGATCTCCTCCATCGTGATGATGAGCTTCTCGCCGCCCTTGTTCTCCACGGTCCACACGTCGCCGTCGCCGCCCTTGAGGGTGCACGGCGGGGACATCCAGTTGAGCGGTTTGTAGGCCCTGTCGTCAGCGTGGATGGAGACGCTGCCGTCTGCCTTGACCAGGATCAGACGGGGAGCGGAGGGCAGGTGGGCGGTGAGCCGGCCGGCGTAGTCCACGGAGCAACGGGCGATGACGAGACGCATGGTGCGCCACGCTACTCGACGCCGGGTGGTCCACGCGATTCGCCCAGGGGCGTACGCGGTGTACCCGTACGACGGCGCGAGCGCGCGCGGGGCGACGTTGCGGGGGAAACCACCGCAGCCCCGACGGGCTCGCGTGGCCGGTTGTGTGCGCAATCTCCTGGTGCGGGCAAGAAAGGCGGAATACCGTTGACGCGGGGGGTCGTGACGCGGACACGCTGCGTGGCGGTCCCTCGTACTGTCCCTGAGGCTCCGCCCCTTATGGAGCCGCGAGAGGAGAACCTCATGTCGCTCGACGTCTCACCGGCCCTCCTCGAACAGGCCGAGCGAGGCGAGGTCGACGAAGCCGCATTTGTCGACTGCGTCCGGACCTCTCTGCCCTATGCATGGGAGATGATCAGCTCGCTGGTGGCCCGGCTGAAGGTGGACGGCGGAGAGTTCGCCGACAACCTGACCCCGCCGCCCGACGAGCAGGCGCGCGGCCAACTGCTGCGAGCACTGGCGAGTGACGCGATACGCGGGTCGCTCGAACGCCACTTCGGCGTGCGACTGGCGTTCCAGAACTGTCACCGGGTCGCGGTCTTCCCGCTCGACCCGTCGGCGGACGACCGCCTGGCCCGTTTCACCTCCGTGCGTGGCCAGCTGCTGAACCAGTCACCCGAACTGCGCGACTGCTGATGGGAGTTGCCGCTGCCGCGTGCATGGGATGTGACGCCGGAGAGGCGTCAGCACGTGAGCGGCGGCATCCGCAACGGTCCGCCGGCGAGGCTCTCCGGCCTCGCCGGCAGGCGGACCGCCCATCGGGCACATGAAGGCTCTCTTCGGACCCCCCAGCCCCCGGGGTCCTCTCGCCCGGAGCATCGGCCCAGTGGTACTCAGGACGGCAGCGGTACTCAGGACAGCATCGGTACTCAGGACAGCATCGGCAGGACCTCTTTGCCCAGCCGGCGGATGTTCTCCTCCGTCACGGCGAGGTCGCCGGAACCCTCGACCAGCAGCGCGTGGCGCCTGATGCCGGTCCGCTCCGCCCTCGCGGCGAGCCGGTCCGCACAGTCCTCCGGCGTCCCGACCGGGTGCAGGCCGCAGAGCAGCTCGGTGTAGGCCAGCGGGTCCCGCATGGCGCGGCGCCGGCCGTCGACCGTGACATGGGCCGAGAGTCCCTGGCGCAGCCAGCCGGGCATCGACTTCAGCAGCGTCTCCCTGGCGTCCTGCCGGGAGTCGGCGATCTGCACCACGCCCGCCGAGATGTGCCCGGCCGCCGCGACCTCGTCCGGATCCCGCCCCGCGGCCAGCGCCGTACGCCGCCAGCAGGCGACCATCTCGGCCCTTTCCTCGTCCCCCGAGTGCATGCCCAGCAGCATCGGCAGGCCGCGCTCGGCCGCCAGCCGCACCGAGCGGGGAGAAGTGCAGGCCACGACCACCGGGGGGCCGTCCCGCCCGGCCGGCTCCTCGGCGGGTCGCGGCACCACCGCCACGTCCCGGAAGGCGAACCGCGCACCGGCCGCCCCGACGCGCGGCTCGCGCAGCCAGCGCAGCAGCAGGTCCAGCGACTCCGGGAACCCTTCCTCGTACGCCGCAAGGCCGCACCCGAAGACCTCCAGGTCGACCCACGGCCCGCCCCGCCCGACACCGAGCGTGAACCGCCCGCCGGACGTCAGATGCAGCAGCGCCGCCTGCTCACCGACCGCGACCGGGTGCGCGGTCGGCAGGACGCTCACGGCCGTGCCGACTCCGATGCGGTGCGTACGCCCCAGCAGCTGTGCTGCCAGGGTCACCGCCGACGGACAGATGCCGTACGGCACGAAATGGTGCTCGGCCACCCAGACCTCGTCGAGCCCGGCCTCCTCGGCCACCTCGGCGGACCGCATGGCCCGGTGCAGTGTCTCCCCCTCGCCCTGTCCCGGAAACTGGGCGGCCAGAATGAAAGCCCCAACGCGCATCGCTCTTCTGCCTCCTCGCAGCCGACGCGACATCCCCCTTACAGGCAACAACGGCTGACACGTGCCAAAGGCACGGCTCCCGACGGAGTTTCCTGATGATCGCAGCATTGCGACGGAGGGTCCGGGACCCCGGCCGGTCGTCGTAGGCTGGTGACAGCCCGTTACTCCCCCGAGAAGTCCCGAGGTGCCCAGTGTCCCCCCGTCGAAACCGTCCGCGCGGCGGTGAGAACCCCTCGGATCGCGTGGGTGTCGCGCGCTACGGCCTGGAGCGTACGGAGGAGTGGCGCGGCGAGGAGTGGTACGTACGGCAGATCGGCGGCGGCGCGGCGGCCAAGCACTACCGCTGCCCGGGCTGTGACCAGGAGATCCCGCCCGGCGTGCCGCACGTGGTCGCCTGGCCGCAGTACAGCGACGGCGACGACCGGCGGCACTGGCACAAGGCGTGCTGGAACGCGCGGGACCGCCGGAGCGCCCGGCTCCAGCGGTCCCGTAACGCGCCCAGATACTGACCCCGGACACGGCGCTTTCCGGACGTCCTGCGGTCTCCGGACGTCCGGCTGCTCGGACGTTCCGCTGCTCAGGCGTCCCGCTGCCTAGACGTCCCGCTGGTGCAGCGCGACGAAGGCGCCGCCGAGGACTACGGCCGTCAGCCCTGTCATGATCCACAGCGGTTCCCAGCCCGAGGGGCCGGTCGCGGCGACGGCGTTGCTGTACATCACGCCGAGCTGGCTGGGGATGGAGTACTCGAACAGGAACTGCCGCAGGTCCCGCAGGCTCTCCGCCATCATGAACAGCGCCAGCACCAGCGGCAGCAGCACCAGGCCGATCATGATGGTGATGGCGCCCGCCGAGTGCCGGAGCAGCGCGCCGACGGACAGCGCGAGCAGGCCGAGCATCGCGACGTAGAGGCTCACGCCGACCGTCGCCTTGAACCACTCCGAGCCGCTCGGCGTGGCGCCGCCCTGGCCGCTGAGCACGCCGGTCTCGAGCAGCGCGACCAGTGTCGTGGTGACGGCGGTGACCACGAAGGACAGCAGGAAGAAGACGATCGCCTTCGCGGCGAGCACCCGCGCCCGGCTGGGGCAGGCGGTCAGCGTCGTACGGATCATGCCGGTGCCGTACTCGGAGGAGACGCACAGCACGCCCAGCGTGATCACGCACATCAGGCCGAGCAGCATGCCGGGCATGCCCAGGCCGAGCGGTGACTCGCCGCCCAGGCTGGTGCCGGCGGCGGAGACGATGAGGGCGGCGCCGGCTCCGATGCCGAGCACGAGGACGATCATCACGCTGAGCGTCCACACGGTGGAGCGGACCGACTTGATCTTCGTCCACTCCGAGGCCAGCGCGTGCCCGAGGTGCGCCTGCCGCACGGGTATGGGCGAGACGTAACCGCCCCCGGAGAACTGCGGCTGCGGGGGAGCGGCGGCGTACGCGGGCTGCTGCCGGGGCTGAGCGACGGGCTGCTGCGGCGGCTGCGCGGGGGCCTGCTGCGGCTGCTGGGCCTGCGGCTGCGGCTGGGGCTGTGCCTGCGGTTGCGGCTGGGGCTGCGGCTGTGCGCCCGGCTGCGGCCCGGCGGCCCGCGGTCCGACGGCGTTCAGCATCATCGTGCCCTCGTCCTGGCGGGGCGGCTGCTGCGGCTGCGGCTGCTGCGGCTGCTGCGACTGGTCCGGGCTGGTCATCGGGCGTCCTCGCTGTGCTGCTGGGTCGGGTCGGCGGGGGCGGCGTGCTGCTGCGGCTGGGCCTGCGGTTGCTGGGGCGGCGCCGGGGGCGCTCCGTACGGGCCGGGCACCGGCGCGCCCTGCGGCTGCGCGCCGTACGGGCCGGGCTGTCCGGGCTGTCCGGGCTGTCCGGCGTACGGACCGGGCGCCCCGGCCTGCGCGCCGTACGCACCGGCGTACGGGTCACCCGCGTACCCCTGCGGCGGCAGCCCACCAGGCATCCCGCCAGGCACCCCACCGGGTACCCCGCCCGGTATGCCCCCGGGCACCCCACCGGGCATGACGCCCGGTACGGCCTGCGGGGGGACCGCCGAGCGGTAGTCCACCGCGCCCTGCGTCAGCTGCATGTACGCCTCTTCCAGGGACGCCTGGTGCGGCGACAGCTCCCAGAGCCGGACCCCGGCCTCGTGCGCCAGGTCGCTGATCCGCGGCAGCGCCAGCCCCGTGACGCGCAGCGCCCCGTCCGGCTCCGGTACGACCTGGCCGCCCGCCTCGCTCAGCGCGGAGGTCAGCTTCTCGCCCTGCGCGGGCTCGGTGTCGGGCGTGCGGACGCGCGCGAAGCCGGCCGAGTTGGCGGCGATGAAGTCCGTGACGTTCATGTCGGCCAGCAGCTGGCCGCGCCCGATCACGATCAGGTGCTCGGCCGTCAGCGCCATCTCGCTCATCAGGTGCGAGGAGACGAAGACCGTACGGCCCTCGGACGCGAGCTGCTTCATGAGGTTGCGGACCCACAGGATGCCCTCGGGGTCCAGGCCGTTGACGGGCTCGTCGAAGAGCAGCACCTGCGGGTCGCCGAGCATCGCGGCGGCGATGCCGAGCCGCTGTCCCATGCCCAGCGAGAAGCCCTTGGACCGCTTCCGCGCCACGTCCTGCAGGCCGACCAGGCCCAGTACCTCGTCCACCCGGCGGGCCGGGATCCCGGAGAGCTGCGCGAGCGACAGCAGGTGCTGGCGGGCGCTGCGGCCGCCGTGCACGGCCTTCGCGTCCAGCAGCGCGCCCACCTGGCGCGTCGCGTTCGGCAGTTTGCGGAAGGGGTGGCCGCCGATCGTCACGTGCCCCGAGGTCGGGTTGTCCAGGCCCAGGATCATGCGCATCGTCGTGGACTTCCCGGACCCGTTGGGCCCCAGGAAGCCGGTCACTGTCCCCGGCCGTACCTGGAACGACAGGTTGTGCACGGCCGTCTTGGCGCCGTAGCGCTTCGTCAGGCCGACTGCCTCGATCATTCTCCGCCCCTCGCGAGATGGTGTGGGGCACGGCATGCCGAAGTGACCTCATGCCCCCGTGAGGGTTAGGAGGCTATCGAGCCATTGACGGTTCCGCTCAATCCCCGCGTGTCGGTGACCGGCGAAGTCCCGCTTCGCCCCCGATGGGCGGCAGATCGTCGTACGTCCGGACCTCCGCGTCGTCGTCCACATAAGGGGCGAACTCCTGCTGCGGCAGCACCTGGCCCTCCGCGCGGAAGATCTGCCGCGCCTGCGACCGCACCGCGCCGTCCGCCGCGGCCCGCGCCACCCACCCCTTCGGATCGGGCCCGAGAATCCGCCGCAGGGCCGCCGAACCGGCCAGCAGCGCGGCGAGCAGCGCCGGCTGCGGCCCGGCAGGGCGCGGCCCGCCGTCCGGCCCCGCCAGTACGCCGTGCCGGCTGACGTACAGGTACGCGCCGCTCAGCCGCTCCCCGGACGGCAGCGTCATGGGGAACCGGTCGCCGGGCAGCAGGACACGGTGGTACTGCGCCTCCGTCGCGTCCACGACCTCCAGTTGCGCGGCGTCCAGCCACCCCGCCACGAGCGTCACTTCGGAGTGCGGGTCGGTGAACGGCGCGGCGGCCACGTAACCCGGCGTACCGATGTGCGCAGAGCTGCCCACCCCGATGCCGCGCAGCCGTACCGGGGCCATCGGGACGGCCGCGGGGACGCCGCGCCGGGTGAGCTTGTACGAGACCTGCGCGGGGCAGGCGTTGGAGCCGACGGCGAGGACGGGGTGGCGCTGCCCTGCGGGCAGCAGGCCGCGGGCCCGCAGCACGTCGTCGAGCGTGCGGTCCGGATCCGGGCCGAGCCGCCAGCCGCCGACCCGGTGCGGGCCGGGGACCGCGGTGAGCGGCAGCAGCGTCCCGCCGTCCAGCAGCGCGGGCGCCGTCACCGGCCGCCCCGGATACGCCAGCGGCTGCAGGGCCGGGACGGCGCCGAGCCCCGGCGCTCCCACGGGCAGCACTACGCGTCCCGCTTCTTCAGGAAGAGGTATCCGGCGATCAGCGCGGCGATGACCCACAGGGCCATGATGCCGAGGCCGCCCCACGGGCCGTAGGGGACGTCGTCGCCGGTGGGCACCACCTTCATGACCTTCTGGCCCGCCTGGTCGGGGAGGTACCGGCCCAGCTTCCGGGTGGCCGAGACGGCGCCGAGGATGTTGGAGATCAGGAAGAAGAACGGCATCAAGATGCCCAGCGAGAGCATCGGACTGCGCAGCACGGCGGCCACGCCCATGGAGAACAGCGCGATCAGCGTCATGTAGAGCGCGCCGCCGAACACCGCGCGCAGCACGCCCGGGGCGCCCAGCCCCACCCGGAGGTCGGCGCCCAGCATGGCCTGGCCCACGGAGAAGGTGACGAAGCTGGTCACCAGGCCCACGACGAACGCGAGCAGGGTGGCCACCGCGATCTTGCAGAAGAGGAAGGTGCCGCGCTGCGGCACGGCGGCCAGGGAGGTGCGGATCATGCCGGTGCTGTACTCGTTGGCGACCACCAGCACCCCGAAGACGATCATCGCGAGCTGGCCGAGGCCCATCCCGGCGAAGGCCGTGTTGGTGGCGTCGAAGGTGAGCCGCTCGCGGATCGGCATGGAGCCGAAGTCGTTCTTGACGAGCAGGCAGATCACCGCGCCCAGTACGACCGTGACGACCACGGCGATGCCGAGTGTCCACACCGTGGAGCGCACCGACCGGATCTTGGTCCATTCCGAGGTGAGGACCTGGGAGACCACCGCCATGGTCAGCGCCCCTTCTTCCGCTGCCAGTCGGCGCCCCAGCCGCCGCCCGGCTGCCCAGCGGACGGGCCCGGAGGCGGCCCCGCGTCCGGACCGGGCGCGGGGCCCCCGGGCTCCGCCGGATCCGGATGTGCCGGGTCCGAGTGCGCGTGGTACTCCACCGACTCCGCCGTGAGCTGCATGAACGCCTCCTCCAACGATGCCTGCTGCGGGCTGAGTTCGTGCAGGACGAGGCCGTGCCCGGCGGCCAGCTCGCCCAGCCGGTCGGCGCCGACCCCGTCGATCTCCAGCGCGCCGTCCGCCGCCGGTACGGCGGTGTGCCCGGCCGCCGCCAGCACGTCCCGCAGCCGCTCGTGCTCCGGGGAGCGCATCCGTACGTAGCTGCGCGAGTTGCGCCGGATGAACTCGGCCATGGAGGTGTCGGCGAGCAGCCGGCCCTGCCCGATGACGACGAGGTGGTCGGCGGTCAGCGCCATCTCGCTCATCAGGTGCGAGGAGACGAAGACCGTACGGCCCTGGGCGGCCAGCCGCTTCATGAGGTTGCGGATCCAGTGGATGCCCTCGGGGTCGAGCCCGTTGACCGGCTCGTCGAACATCAGGATCTGCGGGTCGCCGAGCAGCGCGGCGGCGATGCCGAGCCGCTGTCCCATGCCGAGCGAGAACCCCTTGGCGCGCTTCTTGGCGACGGCGGTCAGGCCCACGGTGTCCAGCGCCTGGTGGACGCGGGCGCGCGGGATGCCGTTGCTCTGCGCCAGGCAGAGGAGATGGTGGTACGCGCTGCGGCCGCCGTGCATGGCCTTGGCGTCCAGCAGGGCGCCGATGTACTTCAGCGGGTCGCGCAGCTGACGGTAGTGCCTGCCGTCGATGCGGACCGTGCCGGCGGTGGGGTTGTCCAGGTCGAGCATCATCCGCATGGTCGTGGACTTCCCCGCGCCATTGGGACCGAGGAAGCCGGTGATGATCCCGGGCCGGACGGTGAAGGTCAGCCCGTCCACGGCAAGCTTCTCGCCGTACCGCTTGGTCAGCCCCTCGATCTCGATCATGCAGCCACGCTAGGGGCGGCAGCGCTCCTCCGCCCCTTGAACACACCCATTCCAGCCTGTCCGGTGTTCGAGGACCTGCACCGCCAAAATCAAGCCCGTCCGGCGTTTGAGGACGAGCGGCCGCCAAGCCGCGATACGGACCCGCACGCACCACTGCCCCGCACCGCACAACGCGGCACGGGGCAGTCGGTCAGCGGCAGGGTCAGCGACCCTGCTGGGCAGGCACCCCGCGGGACGCCGAGTCCTCCTCGCCCGGCGTACCGGCGGCAGCCACCGCCGCACCGGTAAGCGTGGCAAGCATCTCCCGCACATTGGTGAGCTGGGCGTTGATGGAGTCGCGCCGGTTCGTCAGCGCAGCGAGCTCCCGCTCCGATTCCGAGCGGATACGGTCCGCCTTCGCGTTCGCGTCGGCCACGATGTCCTCGGCCTGGCGCTGCGCGGTCTCCACCGTCTGGCGGGCCCGGCGCTCCGCGTCCGTACGCAGCTTCTCGGCCTCCAGGCGGAGCTGCTCGGCGCGGTGCTCGATCTCCGCGAGCCGCTTCTCGGCCTTGGCCTGACGCGAGGCCAGGTCCCGCTCGGACTGCTCGCGGCGCTTGGCGAGGTTGGTCTCGAAGTCGGCCGCGGCCTGGGCGGCCTTCGCGCGGGTCTCCTCGAAGAGGGAGTCCGCCTCCTCGCGCTTGGACTGCGCGTCCTTCTGCGCGTCGGCCCGCAGCGTCTGCGCCTCGCCCTTGGCCTTCTCGACGATCCGGGCGCCCTCGTCCTCCGCCTTGGCCTTGCGCTCGGTGGCGAACGCCTCCGCGTCGTTACGGACCTGCTGGGCGGCCGACTCGGCCAGCTCACGGTGCTGCTCGGCGGCCCGGCGCGCTTCCTCGCGCAGGTCCTTGGCCTCCTCCTCGGCGAGACGGAGGATCTTCTCGACCCGGGCACCGAGGCCCGCGTAGGACGGCTCGGCGTCGTTTACCTGGGCCTGGGCGTTCTGCGTTTCGAGGTGCAGCTCCTCGATGCGCTTTTCCAGCGAGGTGATACGGGCCAGCGCGCTGTCGCGGTCGGCGACGAGCTTCGTAATGCGGTCGTCGACCTGACCGCGGTCGTACCCACGCCGCACGAGCTCGAAACCGAAGGGGGAGGAAGTGTCGCTCATGGGGTTCCTGTCGAAAGAGACCGGTGAGGTGATAAGGGGAATCCTAGGGGCCCGAGCGGCGTGTCATCGAGTCATTGACCGTTTGAAGTGGAGAATGAACCCTCATTTGAGTGGCTAAGCATCAGACTGCTTGCCACCCGAACGAGTTGCTCCCGCGCCCGCCGCGGCCTTGACGCCCCCCGAACCGGAACCCTGCCCCGAGCCGCCCTTTCCGCCGCCCGCACCGCCCGGCGTCTCGAACGACTCCAGCGCCTCCAGGACGTCCTGGACCCGCGAGATCTCGGTGTTGATGTCCTCCCGGCGGCGGACCAGCACCTCCAGCTCGCGCTTCCCGTCGTCCACGATCCGCTGGGCCTCCTGCTCGGCCTCGGTACGCAGCGCCTCCGCCTCCCGTACCGCCTTCGCCTTCTTCTGCTCGGCCTCCTTGATCAGCCCCTCGGCCTTCTTCACCGCCGCGATGCGGACCCTGCTCGCCTCGCTGCTCGCGTCCGAGAGCATCTCCTTGGCCTTCTCCTCGGCCTCCACCTGCTGCGCGGTGGCCTGCGCGATGAGCTTGTCGACCCGCTCGCCCGCCGTCTTCATCGCCTCGGCCGACTCCCGGCGGGCCCGGTCGTGCAGCTCCTCGACCTCGGCCTCGATGCGGGCCCGCAGCTCCTCGGCGCGCTCCCGGATCGCGGTCGCGTCCCCCCGCGCCTCGCTGAGCAGCGTGTCGGCGTCCGTACGGGACTTCTCCACCCGCGCGTTGCCGTCGGCGGTGGCCTCCGAGACGATCCGCTCGGCCTCCTTGCGGGCCGCGCCGACCATCGTGTCGGCCTGCTCCTCGGCCGCGGTGGCCGTCTTCAGCGCCTCCTCCTGCGCTCTGGCGATCAGCTGGTCGGCCTGCTCGGCGGCGTCCGCGCGGCGCTTGGCCGCGTCCTTGCGCGCCTCGTCGAGCGTACGGTCGGCCTCCTCCAGCGCCTCGTTGCGGAACCGCTCGGCCTCGGCCTCGGCGTCCGCCTTGACCTGGTCGGCCTCCGACCGCGTGCGCTGCGCGTGCTGCTGCGCCGAGGTGACCGTTTCGGCCGCCTCGCCGCGCATCCGGTCCGCGTCCGCCGTCGCCTCGGCGAGCATCCGGTCGGCCTGCTCGCGGGCGTCGGCCCGGGTGCGGTCCGCCTCCCGCTCCGCCGTCGCGGTGGTCTCCGCCGCCTCCGTACGCAGCCGTTCGGCCTCCGTACCGGCCTCGGAGATCAGGCTGTCGGCCTGCTCGGCGGCGTCCGCGCGGCGCTTGGCCGCGTCCTTGCGCGCCTCGTCCGCCGTCCGGTCGGCCTCCGCACGGGCGTTCTCCAGCGCCTCGGCGGCCTCCGCGCGCAGCCGTTCGGCCTGTGCCGTGGCGTCCGCGACGAGCCGCTCGGCGTGCTCGCGCGCCTCGGCCCGCAGCCGGTCGGCGGCCTCCTGGCCCTCGCGGATGCTGCGGTCGGCGTCCGCCTGGGCCGACGAGGTCAGCTCGGTGGCCTCGTTGACGATCCGTTCGGCCTCCGTGCGGGCCTCGGCGATCAGCCGGTCCGCCTGCTCGGCGGCGTCGGTCCGCATCCGGTTGGCGTCCTCGCGCGCCTCGGCGCGGGCCCGGGCGGCGTCCTGCTCGGCGGCGGCCAGCGCGTCCGAGGCGTTCGTCCGCAGCTGCTGCGCCTTCTCCGTGGCGTCCGCGACCAGCTTCTCGGCCTGCGCGGTGGCCTCCGTCAGCAGCTCGTCCGCCTGCTCGGCGGCCTCGCTGCGGCGCTTGTTGGCGTCCTTGCGCGCCTCGTCCAGCGTGCTGTCGGCCTCCGCGCGCAGCCGCTCGGCCTCGGCGCCCGCCTCGGCCACCGTACGGTCGGCCTCCTGCGTGGCCTCGGCCAGCAGCTCGTCGGCCTGCTCGGCGGCGTCCGCGCGGCGCTTGTCGGCGGCCTGCCGCGCCTCGTCCAGCGCGCCCTGCGCCTCCGTGCGCAGCCGCTCCGCCTCGGCGATCGCCTCCGCAACCGTGCGCTCCGCCAGCGACTTGGCGGCCTCGGCCTCGGTCTGCGCGTCCTGCCGGATGCGGCCGGCGTCCTGCGAGGCCCGCTCGCGCTCGTCGTACGCGTCGGAGCGGAGCCGGTCCGCCTCCTGCCGCGCGTCCTCCTTCGTACGCTCCGCCGCGTGCTCCGCGGCGGACCGCAGCCCGGCGATCTCCTCCTCGGCCTGCTCGTGCAGCCCGGCGACCGCGTCGCGTACCTGCTGCGCGGTCTGCTCGGCGGTGGCGACCAGCTCCTCGGCGCGCCGGTCCGCCTCCTCCACCAGCCGCTCGGCCTCGGTCTGCGCCTCCGCCACCCGGTTGCGGGCCGCGGCGAGCAGCTCCTCGCTCTGCTCGCGGGCCGCCGTGCGCTCCTGGTGGGCCTCCTCGCGGGCCTCGCCCAGCTGCTGCTCGGCCTCCCGGCGGCGGCGCGCGGCCACCACCTGCGCCGCGG